>JANLWR010000058.1:0-2580 GCA_031364625.1 Deinococcales bacterium
GATTTTCCAAGCACCGCCGAAGCTTACGCCAGCGCATGGCTGACTGGCGCACGCGCAGGAACAGCCTTGACCGTCAATCCGTTTCTGGGATTTGAAACCCTCGAACCTTTTCTCAAAGCCGCCCAAAACAACGACGGCGCAATTTTTGTGCTCGTCAAAACCAGCAATCCAGGCTCGAGCGACCTGCAAAATTTGCAAACCGCCAACGGCACAATCTCGGAAATCATCGCCAAACACCTGGCAGAACTTGCCACTCGAGAAACGGGATATGGCGCGGTTGGCGCGGTGGTCGGCGCAACCCACACCCAGGAACTCGAGCATTTTCGTCAGTTGATGCCAAACGTTTTGCTGCTGCTGCCAGGACTGGGCGCACAAGGCGCAAAAGCCAGCGACCTCGCACCAGCGTTTGACGCCAACGGACTGGGGGCAATCGCAAGCTCGAGCCGCGCCATACAGTACGCCAGCGCAGGAAACGATTTTGCAAATGCCGCAACGGAAGCCGCCAAAACCATGCGCGACGAACTCGAGATCGCACTCAAAAACCGTTAAGAAGCGCAAGGCTATCTTGAAAACAAAACCACAATTGCCACTCGAGCAACAACGGTCTTAGAAACCAAACAATCAGAGGAAAAAATGGACACGGCTTTGATGCACTGGATACCGTACAAACTCCTACGCAAAAATCATGAATACCTATTTGAATGGATTTACCTGGGTGAAAACCGTTTTAAAGAACCTTTTTTTGAAGAAACGATCTTAAAATGCAAATCACTAAGCCAGAATTCAAAAGGTTACAAGGTCATCAGTCATTCACAAGCCGTTTTGGAATGGTCGCAACAAATCCAATCCGTCAAACCCCTGGCTTTGATCTTTCATGTCTCGAGATGCGGCTCGACCATGCTCAGTCAAGCCATAACCGAATCTAAACGCAACATTGTCGTTCCAGAAATACCGATTTTAGACGAAATCCTCCAGGAACCAGACATGCCCGAAGATTTAAGAATTCAACTTTTTATGGCAGTTCTCAAATTTTTAGGTCAAATCAGGTTCCCAAATCAACAACATTTAATTGTGAAAATGGACAGTTGGCATTTGATGAACCTCGAGCAACTCAGATCATACTTTCCTACACTGCCCTTTATCATTTTAACCCGAGAACCTGAAGCGGTCTTAAAGTCGCACAAAAGAAACCGAGGAATGCACATGGTTCCCAACCTTTTACCCGCAACCATGTACGGTACAACACAAGATCTACCCGCCCCAGAGAAACTAGATGATTATGCAGCCTGGGTTTTAAAAAAATATTACTTGGCAATACATAATTTCTGTCAGACCGACAAAAACATGGTGTTGTGCGACTACAAGCAAGGATTTCAGCAGATCATCAAGCAGTTTCTCGAGATGACCTCACAAGAATTCAGTCTCGAAGAGTTAGATCAAATAGAAAACCGATTGCAAAAACACTCCAAAAACCCAGAAAAAGCATTCTCTGGTGATACAGACGTATCAATCAACGTTGAGCATTTAGAAAGCCTTAAAAAAGCCTACGCGTTGCTTTCAACATTTTAAGCAGGTGCATCCTACAGGATTTCGGGCGTCAAATACTCGACAAACAATGCTGCACCCTCACCTCGAGCGACCTCGATTGAATCGTAACCACTGCCTCCCGCGAACACACGCCAATGTTGCAGGCTCAAATCCGAAGATTGCAAAACAGCCATCAGAAACGCAGTTTCACCGTCCTCATGACGCGCATACGTGTTCTCGATAGTCAAAATTCCGTCACGAACATCGATGCTCGAACTGATGTAAATGTTGCTGGTGGCGCCAACTTCCAGCATTGACTTCAAACCCTCAAACGTGCGCTGATCGATAAAACGCCGACGACCCTCGGACACGCTTTCAGCCACAAAACCAATTGGCATGAACTGACAAGCAACTCTCAATAAAGTTTCTGCCTGACTCGGCAAAAACCGCACCACAATAAAATGATCTGGACCTAAACCAGACGCCTCGAGTTGCCAAAACCAATCCCGATAATTACGCATTCGCCAAATGATACAACCCTTCAACTTGAGCCAGGAGACAAACACTTAGCGAAAAGAACGGTTGCAAACCAGGAAAAACCAAAAAAACTGAACAGGTACAGGAATCGAATCGGGCAGCTCGAGCGCCAATTGACGCCGAACCGAAAACCAACCCTTTTCGGCAATCGAACCCAGTTTTACGCCGTCACGCATCAGATCAAAACGAACGCCAAGCAAAGTGCTTTTGCTGACCAACTCGGCTTCAAACGGCAATTTAATCTGAATGGCAGGACGTTTGAAACCCAATTTTTTCGCATAGATTTCTCGAGCCACAGCCAGCGTTTCAGATTTACTTTTTAACCTGAATTCAACGTCATTGACCCAATCCCTGCTCAGATACTCGAACTCGATTTCAAAATGCTCGAGTTCAAAAGTGATTGCTATTTTTTGATTTAAAGATTGCGGAAACGGATTTTTCAAGCGGGCGTTGGTGGCAACCGCAACATCAGGCAAGCGTAACGTACCAACTTTCTTGCTTGCCGAATCAAAAAAG
>JANLWR010000890.1:0-5552 GCA_031364625.1 Deinococcales bacterium
TGGCGTTGAATTTGTTGAATTTGGATGTGGGTTTGAACATTTCAAAACGACGGAAACGTTTGAAGGCGTTGTTGAATCCTGATTACTTGTTGTCGTTACTTGGGTTGTCTGTCAAGGCATAGTTGGTGCGTTTGCCCTAGATACAATATGCCTGACACTTGAAAGGAATAAACATGCCCGAAAAGCATTCGCGTTTAACAGCAAGAGGTCGGTATTTTTGGTGGACTGAACGACTTTGGGAACTCGCTCAAGACTTGCCCGTCATTACCGTGCCTCTCGAGGACATCAAAGAATTCGAGCAAAATTGCTGGTTTTCAAAACTCGAGGATGCAAGCTGTAAAGCTGTTGCTAAACATGTGAAACGCATTATAGACGCGGATTTAAACTATCCAATTATCTTGTCCAGCCAAGGCTTTTTGATGGATGGTGGACACCGAATCTCCAAGGCGTGGCTAAATGGTTTAACCGAAATCAAGGCGGCGCAATTTGAGACTGACCCAGAACCCGATTGGATCGAAGCAGTTGCGTAAACACTTTTGAATACGCCCTCGAGATAATCTTTCTCGAGTTTTAAATCTTCCAAATTTCAACACAATTTCATACTCGAGCACATCACTTTTTTGCGACTTCAGCTTGTCGTTCATCATGCAATTCGGCTGCAAGTGATCGACCTGGCGTTGCATATTTGCCCCGAAGTGAATCAAGAAGTTTTTCTCGAGGCTCGAGTGCGGCTGGATCACTTGGCGTTTTGGACTTGATTTCTTTGACAACTTTTTTCATGCTGTCTCGAGATTACAGCACAAACCAAAAAAATCTCTCGAGCTTTTAAAACTCGAGAGATACAATTGCAATGCTTTTTAGTTCAGAACGTCAATTCGTGCGAACGTCGCGTTTTCTTCAATAAACGCCCGACGCGGCGCAACATCGTTGCCCATCAAATCTTTGAAGACTTCGGTGGCATCGAGTACATCTTGAATGCCCACGTGACGCATCACACGGCGCTCTGGGTCGAGGGTGGTTTCCCAGAGTTGCTCTGGGTTCATCTCGCCCAGACCCTTGTAGCGTTGAATGCTGACGCTTTGCCTGTCATTGACCTCGAGCAACCTGGCTTGCAACGCAGCCTCGTCGTACAGGTACTCGTGTTTGCGCCCGACCGAAAGTTTGAACAGTGGCGGTTGCGCGATGTACAAGTAACCCGCCTCGATGATCGGACGCATAAAGCGGTAAAAGAAGGTCATGAGCAGCACCGAAATGTGCGAACCGTCCACGTCGGCGTCGGTCATGATGACGATTTTGTGATAACGAATATTGGACAGGTCAAAATGCTGATTGTCGCCCGTACCTTGCAAACCCGCACCGATTGCCGCGATCATGCTGCGAATTTCGGTGTTCTTCAAGATTTGCCCAAGCGTGGCTTTTTCGACGTTTAAAACCTTACCGCGCAGTGGCAAAACCGCCTGGAATTTACGATCTCGAGCACCTTTAGCCGTACCACCTGCGGAGTTACCCTCGACCAACAAGAGTTCGGATTCGGCTGGGTCTTGGCTTTGGCAATCCGCAAGTTTACCCGCCATGAAGTCGTTGTCGAGCGGGTTCACACGGCGCACCAAGTCTTTGGCTTTACGTGCCGCATCCCTGGCTCGAGCGGCATCGGCGGCTTTTTCGACCAGCGCCTTTCCGATTTTGGGGTTTTCCTCGAGAAACTCGGTCAGTTTTTCGCCCACCACGGCATTCACTGCCGTTTGCGCCTCTGGATTGAGTAACTTGATCTTGGCATTCGATTCAAATTGCGGGTCGCCCAATTGGACGCTGATAACCCCATGCAGACCCTCGAGCCAATCGTCGCCCGTTGGCGAAATTGCGCCTTGCTTGAGCAGGTTTTTGGCTTTGGTGTACTGATTCATGACCCTGGTGAAGGCGGTACGGAAACCTGTCATGTGCGTGCCACCGTCACGGTTGGTAATCATGTTGGCGTAAGCAACCAAGGTGTAATCATATTTGCTGGTGTGAATCAGACCAACTTGCACGGTGGTGTCGTCCACAACGCCTTTTAACAGGATTGGGTCTTCGTAAAGCAAAGGTGATTCGCCGACCAAACTTTTGGCATACGCTCCAACACCGCCTTTTTCAAAGAAGGTTTCGGTTTTGTGATGCCCGTCGCGTTCGTCGGTCAGGACGATTTTGATGCCGCCAACCAAGAACGCCAGTTCGCGCAAACGACGGCGAATACGATTGTATTCCCAGTGTGGTTCGATGTTCTTGAAAATTTCTGGATCGGGTTTGAAACTGATTTTTGAACCGTTGCGGTTGTCAGGATTTGCACCAACAATTGCCAGGGGTTCTTTAACAAGACCTTGCTCGAAAACGATGCGGTACAAGTCTTTGCCTTTGGCGACATCGATTTTTAAGTAGGTTGAAAGTGCGTTGACCACCGTCGCACCCACACCGTGCAAGCCGCCCGAAACCTTATAGGCGCTCGAGTCAAACTTACCGCCGCCGTGCAACTCGGTGAACACGACCTCGACGGCTGGACGACCACCCTCGGAAGCCATCACATCGACTGGAATACCGCGTCCGTTATCGGTAATCGTAATGGATTCATCTTTATGAATCGTGACCGTAACCGTATCGGCAAAACCTGCTTGGCATTCGTCAATCGCGTTGTCTACAATCTCGGACAAGAGTTGATGGAAACCATCAATGCCCGTACCGCCTTGCAAGTACATGCCCGGACGCAAACGCACACCCTCCATGCCTTTCAGCACTTTGATGTTATCGGCGGTGTAATTATCGCTTCCCTCAAGCAGCGCCTCTGGACTTAAACCAACATCCTCGAGTTCGATGATGTCGTGTACGACTGGCTCGTGAAGCAGGGTTTCTTGGCTGGTTGGATCGCTCATGCTTTCTCCTTAATTGACCCTCAAAACTGAGCGGGTCGCTTCGTGTTGTGCGAAGTTTTAAATCGTTTGGACACTCAAAAAATCGGCTCGAGTTCAAATCTCGAGGCTCGAGTGCGTTGAATTCAGACTGCTTTTAGCCTGAAACAGAATTATACCCCACAAGACCCTATCTTGCAAGCGCTTTATTTGCGTGCTGAACGCATTATTTCTATCTCGAGGAAGTTGTACAGCACGCGTTTTGATACCCCCTAAAAACACGTCAGGCACGGGGTTTCTCGAGGAAACAAAAACCAACGCTCGAAATGTCATTTTTTAGGTTTGAGCGTCCCGACTTAAAAACGATAGAATACCAACATGGCAGGATTGATTCTTCCCCTCAGCATTGTGCTTCTGGTCGCCTTCGCGGGCTTGTGTATTCTCGCGCTCCTCAACCTTAAGAAAACCGAATTGCCCCCGTATTACTCGAGCATCTTAAACGTCACGCACGGCATTTACGCCCTCAATTTTGTCAATGCCCTGATCGCTGGCGGCGGTCAACTCGGAATGCGTTACGTGCTCGAGTACCTGCTGGTTTATGTCGGACTTGGAGTCTTGTACACCCGTGGCTTGCTGCCAGGAGGCTTCATGTGGCGCATCCTGACCAACCCCCCACGCGTCCCGCAAGGCATGGCGCAAGGCATGGGATGGTGCTTTGCAGCCATTCTGGGATACATCTTCTTCTGGTTTAGCAAAGGGCAGAGGTTAAACTAGAAACAGCAAACCAGGCATCTCGAGGGGGAAATCATGGAAAGCAAGAAATCTCGAGGTCAAGATGTCATTCAAGTGCTCGAGGGCGAATACGCACTCATCAGCCTGCCTGCCGACTCAAGCTTGACGTTGCCAGTCGGCGGCAACCTGAAAATAGCAATTCACGATCCTGTCGAAATTACGCTGGTACTCGAGGTCAGCGCCTGGGAAAAAATTGCGTCCCAACACTTAAGCGCCAAAGTTGGGCGTGGCTACCGCGCCATTCGCCTCTCACAAGATTTTCCGCTCGAGACGGTGGGTGTCATGGCGAAGTTAACTGGTGCTTTGGCGCAGGCTGGCGTGAGTATCATGGCGTACAGCACTTACAAAACCGATGTGGTGCTGGTTAGGTCGTGGGAGTTGACGCAAGCGGTTGGGGTGCTTTGGGATTTGCGTTTTTGAACACTGCATTGCAAAACATCAAAACACTATTTTAAAGGTTTAAACTAAACCCATGAGTCCTCAAAGCCCAACTTTGCAATTGCTGTTACAAGCCGATGCGGCAGGCTTCAGGCTCGAGATTGTCAACGGCTTGCCCCTCTGGGAAGCCCAACCGCTTTACCGCCACCAAATGGAAATTGATCGTATCCGAGAAAGCATTAGACCAACAACAGATTCGGAATGCAACTGCCAGCATGTCGCAGACGTGTACTTTCATTTCAGAGACGGGTCGTTTAAACGCCCAGACATTGCCATTCTTTGCCGACAACCACAAGAAAGCGAAATGGATGCCGCGCTCGAGATGATTCCCGAAGCGGTGATTGAGATTATCAGCGCGGGTTACGAAGACAAAGACATGAAAATTGCGCCCGGGTTTTACCTAGCGCAAGGCGTGAAAGACGTCATTATTTTTGACCCTCGAGCCAAACTGATCTGGCATCATCGGGTTGATCGTATAGAGCGTTTCAACTCGCCACAAGAATTGACGCTCGAGTGCGGTTGCGAATGTGTTGTTTGAAGTCTAGGAAATTGAGGGTTTTAAAACTCGAGCTTCACCAAATCGTTTGAACGCCGTATTGGTTGAATAAAACTGTTTCTTTGGTCAGCAAAGGCATTTGTTCAATGCTGGATTGCGCAATCAGCAAATGGTCGAAGGGATCACCATGAAATCGGCTCATGTTCCTGATAAAAGCAACATGCGCCAATGAAATGTTCAAAAGTTTCATATCGCGTTGCTCGAGTTGCGTGAGCATGTACTGCTCGAGACTTGTGGGGGCTTGAAGTTTACCAATATTTGCTTTGATCGCCATTTCCCAAACAGAAACGGTAGAAACAAACACTTCATTTTGCGTGTCCTGCAAAAGTTAAGTTGCCGTGTTGGACAACTGACTGGTATCACCCAAACTCCAAAGCAAAGTGTGCGTATCGAGCAATATTTTCATTGATACTCGGCAAAATCGGAGAGCGGCTCGTCAAAACCATCTAAAATTTTGATTACGTTTTCTTCGCCACCCAAGATACGTTGTTTTGGTTTGATGCTTTGCATCGCACTGATTTTGGCGACACTCAAATCCGCATCTTGAATGATGATTTCCTCACCATTTTTGACGCGCTCGAGCAAGCCAATCAATTGTGGACTGAGGTCTTTGACTTGAATGGTCATGCTTCAAGGGTACGCAGTTTGTTGTGTTTGGTCAAGCACAAAAATCTTCAACTCGAGCTTCCAAACTTGCCCCGCATCAACCCCTCCCCGTAGAATCCAACCGTGAACGATTACTCTCCCCTCGAGACCGAATTTATTGAACTGCTGCGCGGCGCGGTCAGCATTGCCAGCCTCAGCACCCAGGAGGCGGATGTCTCGAGGTATTTGGTGCGTTGGATGCACCGTCACGGCTTTCAATCCGAGATGGACGGCGCGGGCAGTGC
>JANLWR010000901.1:0-1764 GCA_031364625.1 Deinococcales bacterium
GGGGCGCTCTTGTTTGCTGCTTTTCATAATCATAAACTCGCAAAACCCCTCGGCTGCAACACCAACAACCCCGCGCGCTTCGTTTGGGGGGGGGGTTGGTGTCTCTTTTTTTTGGCAAAACAAACACGACTCGAGCGCGATTGGCGTACCTTCGAGGTGTACTTGTACGCCAGCCGCGTCGTTGAGCACCCAGCCCGTCAGTTGACGCTCGAGCGCAAGGCGGTAGACAAAAGGGCGGAAACCAACGCCTTGCACAATGCCGCGCACGCGAATTTTTCGAGCCTCGAGCGTCAAGAATTCATTCATTTTCGGGCAGGTTGACCACACAACCGCGACCTTGATAGCCAATGCTGACCACCCGTCCGTCTTCCACCAGCACAGGCACAGTCCGTCCAGAATGTGTCAACTCGAGCATTCGGCGCAGGGCATGGACATCTGTTTCCACGTCGTATTCAAGAAATTCTTGCCCTTGCCACTCGAGTTCTTCGCGCAGTTCGGCGGTGAAGGCACAGGTGTTCGAGCCGTACAGTTCATGCATCAATCACCTCTCTGAGCAGATGGTACAACGAGGCGTGGATTTCTTGAATCCGTGGAATGTGTTCGGTCGAGACGACAAACACGGCATCGGCAAGTTGATGTTTGAAAATTTCGCCGCCGTCGCGCCCAAGAAAGGCAACCGTGTACAAGCCATGCTGACGGGCTGCCTCGAGCGCCACCAGAATGTTCGCACTGCCACCACTGGTCGAAAAGACGATCACCACATCACCAGGTTTTGCGTGGGCTAAAAGCTGGCGCAAAAAAATAAGCTCGACCCCAACATCGTTGGCGATGGCTGAAATATTCGCCGCCTCGAGGGATAACGAAATTGCCGACACGGGCTTGAGCGCTTTGGGTGGGTTAATGCAGTCCAGTACAAAATCGTTCGCATCGGTTGCCGAACCGCCATTGCCAAAAGCAATGATCTTGCCGCCACGCTCGAGCCGTTCGCGGATGATCTCTGCGGTCTGACTTAGACGTGATGCATCAAGGGCTGCTGCATCTCGCAAGTCCTCGTCCTCTCGAGCTTTTGCCTCGATGGATGCAGCCACCCCTGCTTTGAGCGAATCCAGATCGGATTGGTCAGTACCCAAAAATGGGTACAAGAAACTGGCTGCACCCACATCTTGACCATTTTGATGATGCTCGAGAAAGACGTGAACTGTTTCCCAAAGCGTGTGATAGAGAACTTCGATCAATTCTTGATGGATGAACGGATCCTCGGAGGGGGCAAGAACGGCGTAATCCCCAGCCGCCCCTGGCAGGGCAACCGTCATCGCGCCTCGGGTTTTGGCGTGCTCGAGGGCTGTCTGCACCAACAGATCGCCCTCGGGTGGTGCAAAGCCCATCACCATGTCATTGGGCTGAAGCAGCACCTCGAGCGCCGACTCAAAACTCGGGCTGAGATCGAGCGCAGGCAAGGCGCGTTTACCAACAATCACCGGATGCACAAATTCAACCGAGACGTGTTGCGCATCGGTAACGTGTGCGCCGCGCCCAAACGCGAACAAACGACCCCCTTTTTGAAAGCGTTCCGCCATCTGCTGGCAGGTTTCGGCAAGGCGTTTTGATTCTTGGGCGAAAAAAACCCTCGAGCTGCGGTTGCGCTCGAGTAAACCTGCTGTGATGTGCGCTGAGTTGTCCATTAGCAGATGCGCGGCAAGGGGTCGCCAACCAGCATGTCCACGATACGGCTGCCACCGTAGGCACTGCGAGTCACCACCGTGC
>JANLWR010000919.1:0-2213 GCA_031364625.1 Deinococcales bacterium
CGCAACCGCCAAGTGCGCCGCATGTTTGCGGCAATTGGTTTGGAAGTCACCGTCTTAAAACGCACTCGAGTCTCGAATTTGCACCTTGGCGATTTGCGGGTTGGCGAATGGCGCGAACTCGAGCCTGAAGAGGTGGCGCAGCTTAGAGCACCATTCAAACGCGAAAAATACCAACCCGTGCAACGACCCGATTTACGACGCAGAAGCCAAACTCGAGATTGAAAGGCACTATACTGATTTTATGACAGCGATATTCGAGAAAAAAGTTTCGTTAAGTGAATACCTCGAGCTTGAAAAAGGTTCAGAGGTGCGTCATGAATTTGTCGATGGCGAAATGTTAGCGATGGCTGGCGAGAAACGCCGTCATAACCGAATCGCGGGACGCATTTATGCCCGATTGCTCGAAACTGCCATAACTCGAGATTGTGAAATTGCATTTGAATCGGTCAAAATCCGAACTCGAGGCACACGCATTCGTTACCCCGACATTGCCGTCTCTTGCGCCCCTGGCACGAACGAATACTTTCTCGAGAATCCGTGCTTTATTGCCGAAGTGCTCTCGAGCAGCACCGAAAAAACCGATTTGACCCTGAAATTGGACGAGTACAAGAACCTGCCAAGCTTGGAGCGTTACGCGTTGGTGTCCCAAGATCGGCGTTTTGTGGTTTTGTACAAACGCGTTTTAGACCACTGGGAAGTTGTCACGCTTGAGAACCACGGTGAAATTGACCTACCATGCCTTGAGATGACAGTAACACTCGATCAAATTTACGCTGGCATCAGCTTTGAGGCTGAAACTGAAGAAGCTTAAGCCTTCTTCGGTTTTGTCTGCCCCACCACTTCAATCACATAACCCATCACGGCAGGTTTGTGGGTTCTGACCACATCCTCGAGCATATCGAGCGGCACGGTTTCATTTGGTGGTGGGTTGATCTTGACCCGAATCACAAACGGATTGTTTGGCTCATTGGTGATGGTCGCTGGAAAACCAGTCGAGAGTTCGATAAACCGTTGCAACCCGTAATTTGTGCCGCGCCAACGGTACAAATCCATTGCTTCGTGCAACAAGGCACGACGGCGCGATTCGGGATAATGCAAAGCCACAGGCAAACCCAACCAACTCGCCAACCACTCGAGCATCCCAGTCGGAGCGGTTCGCGGGTCGAAGTACATCTCGAGCGAATTTTGCCGCCATTCGAGCGGCTCCCAGATGGTTTCAAAAATACGCAAAAACCGATCAATAAAGTCGTGCTCGTGAAACATGGCGGGAAGGTACTGCAAATAACTTGACTGACCCACCATCAAGGGCATGGGTTCTTTATCTCGAGCGGGTTTGATCGGAACAATCGGCACGGGATCGGCTTGGATCACCACACTCTCAACTTCTGGCGCTTTATTCTCGAGCGGTGCGGTGCTGCTCGAGTCACCACCCAACAGTTGATAGGTCAGCACAAACGGACCAATTTGAATCGGCGTTCCAACTGGTAGTGGATACGGTTGCCCAGGCAACAAGCGATTGCCTGCAATGTAAGTTCCCTTATCGGATTCAAGGTCGACAATCACCAAACCTGTTTCGGTTTGTTGAATTTCGGCATGGCGTTTTGAAACCCCTGGCAATGCCAGCGCAAGGTCGTTTTCTGGAATGCGCCCAATGGTCAGGTTGCCGTCCACGGGTTTGACGTGGACATCCTGCCCTTGGTACTGAACAATAATCTGACCTTTTGCCACGGCACTCCTTGGATGAAATTACAGACGAACCATCTCGAGATTCTAGGAACTTATTCGCACAGGTTTTCAAGCTCACTAACGGCACGGGCGAAACGTTACGATTTTAGGTATCCATATCTTGGCGTGTCGTCACCCGAATTCGGTGCGAGTTCGAGCAGAGCAGCACGCCTCGAGGGACGGTTAAGAAACTTGGAATCGGGCGCGGCGGTTCGTTCGAGCCAATTTCGCTCACCCCAACTTTGAGTTCTTCAACAAATTCGACGTGCTGAATGCGTTGCAACAAGGCAAACAATTCCGATTGCTGTAAATCGCGTCCAAAAGCCCAGCCTTGTCCTTTGGGACCACCGACGTAAGGGTTTAAAAATCGGTACAGCGCTTTTTCGGCTTCCAGTTGAACTTGTGCCGCCATTGCGGCATCAAAACCTTCTGGCACGCGAAGTTTACCTTCGATTGAGACCCAGATCAATTGTGGTCCTCGAACCTCG
>JANLWR010000965.1:0-1662 GCA_031364625.1 Deinococcales bacterium
TTCAAATAACACCATTGCGCTCATTGCTCCGAAATCCAGCGGCAGGTAAAACAGCACGGGAGAAATGCTTGAGATGATGCCTGGTAAATCTTGGCGAAAAGCGTGTTCGTCACTCACCAAAAGACTCAAATCAATATCCGAATATGTGGTGGCAGTACCCTTCCCAAGACTGCCCTCGAGCCACACAGCCCGAACTCGAGAATCGGATTGCAAATGCTGTGACAGATACTCGGCAAAATCGTATTGAGCCTGCACCGAGGACATCATCTGATGACCTTCAATTGCTCGAGACTTGAGTTAAAAAATTTAAATTGTTGCGAAATTAAATGGTCGAGATGCTGTGACATGAGCACTCCTTAAACTAAAACGAGAAATCATTGCCGAAATCGGATTTACGTTTAGAAATTTCTTCATGGGCAGCACCTCCCTCCGAGCGTGAGAGCAGATTAACATGCTTTACAAGTGCTCGAGTAAGCCGTTTTACTTATTCGGCTCGAACTTCGTATTAAAATCCCATGCGCGTTTGTGCTTGCGTTTTGACTCGAGTCAAAACGCAATTTCAGTGTATTTTTGCTGCCACTCGGGTAAACCCAGCGCAATCAAGCCAACCAGCACTTCTGGATGTGTTCCTCGAGCTTGCAATTCGGTAACAACCTCATCGAACATCACTTGTGTTAAACGTCCGTCAAAGAACGCCATGTACAAATCATTGGATAGCGTGGCGCTGTCCAGGGTTTTTAAGTTGATGATTTGGCTCATAGCACTTCCTTTATCTCGAGTTCTAAAAGGCTTACCGCTTTGATTATCATAACCAAGTTTGTCCTGAACGAACAATTCGATTCTTTGAAAAACAAATGCTGCAAAGGCTTCGGCAAAATACTCGGGGTTGTTCTGCATTCCGTATTGACTCAGGGCGCTGCTTCTGGGAATCAGCATGGTGCTGCGAAAAAAGCTGGGGTCTGTGGTTCTTAAAACATGGTGAACATGGTGTCCAGTTTCGTGAATTAAAGTCCTGCGAATGGCGTTCAATTTCGTGTCCGCCAAAGCACTGATGCTCCAAAAAGCCTGCTGTTGATACGATTGCCCAAAATCGGCATTGTCACGATGTACATTGATTTTGGTATCTGTAGTCTGGTAACTGTAAACGCCATGAACAGGACGGGTTTGCAGAACGACATTGGAACGCAACTCGAGCAGCCGAAACGGGTGTACTCGCAAAAAGGACACAATCCCAGATTCCTCGAGTACCAATATGATTTGTTGCGTTTGCTGGTCGGATAAGCTCGAGGAGAATTCTTGGGCGCAGTCGAATGGCATTTGGGGGTTTATACCATTCTCAAGCGCAAAACAATTCAAGTCTTGACGATACGCCCGTAACCCGTTACCCTTAGCTTGTGGGTACACTTTCGCCTTTTACAAGTTAGCGCAAACACTTTTTAAAGTGATTTGCGTGTTTGCTTCGGTTTAAAACCGAAGTTTTTTATTGTCCCAAAAAGGAGAATCACATGGTAAACGAAGCAAAACTCGAGATTGACACAAGCTCGAGCCTGAGTGAATTGCAAGAAGTCAAAGTGAAGTATTTGGGTAAAAAAGGACTTCTGACGGTTGAGTTAAAAACCCTAGGCAGCCTCGACCCAGAAGCCCGTAAAGCCAAAGGCGCAG
>JANLWR010000019.1:0-3257 GCA_031364625.1 Deinococcales bacterium
GCGAAGGTTTTATGACTTGTACCAAGGTTGGTCACTGCTCAGGGTTCAGGATGTGTGCAAACCGTAGCGCTGGCGGGAGAAGGGAGTTTAACTCTTTTACACATGTGGCTCGAGATTTTCGTCCTTCTCCCGCACGGCGGGAGAAGGTGGCGAGCTTGCGAGCCCGATGAGGGCTTCAGGCGAGGCAAGTACGCTTTCTTGTGTGAGGCTCGAGTTTTTGGATTAAGTCGGAGTGTATGGCATTGCCATGCGCCCCTACAATCTTCAATTCAACACTCGAGCCTCGCCGCCCTGGGCTTTTTTCTCCCAAGGTTTGGCAGCACGTTCGTACTTTGCCAGCACCGCATCGCCGTTGATGCCGAGTTTGGGTTGCAACCACGGACACTCGAGTTTTAAAATTTCTGGGGTGTTCGGGGTGGCTTTGACCTCGAGTTCCCAGACTTCATAACCCGCTTCAGATCGCACCCGCACCCGAATCGGGGTGTTTGGCACACCCTCCTGATTTTGCAAAATTTCATCGAGTTGCTCAAGTTGACCGTCCATAACCTCTTCCAAGTCAAGCTCTAAGGACAAGATTTTCGGCATGGCTCGAGCTTCATCGAAGGTCAGAACGTCTTCGATGCTGACCCGAATGCCCTCGCCGTCAGGTTCAACCTCGACGATCACCAGCGCAGGCATGTCCTCGACGAGTTTGGTATTGATTTTCTCGTACGCCCGACTGAACGCGACAAGCTCGAGCGAGCCAACATTGTCAGTTAAATTCACGCGTGCCATCATGCCGCCCGATTTGGTGGGTTTGCGCTGGACACCCGAAATCATGCCTGCCAGCACCGCCTTCTTGCGCCCACGATAACCAGCCACCGCGCCAGAATTGTGAAACCAATGCTCTAAACTTGGGGCTTTGGTGCTGGCAGCCTCGAGCATCCCAGGATAATGCTCGAGCGGATGCCCGCTAATGTACAAACCTACCGCTTCTTTTTCAAATTGAAGTTGTTGAATGGCTCGCGCTCGAGATTCATCTTCGGTTTGAGCCGGTGGAATGATACGAAGTTTGGGTTCGGGCGCGATGGTCGCCATGCCAAAGAGCGCGTCCATGCCCTGATTTGCCATTTGCGCCTGTCCCGCCGCGTAATCGAGCGCATCTTCGACAGACTCGAGCAAGGACTGCCGAATTCCAAATGCGTCAAACGCGCCGGCTTTGACCAGGTTTTCGACCCAACGACGGGTTAAACCAACGTGCTGCAACCTCGAGCAAAAGTTTGCCAGCCCTTTGAATGAACCGTTTTTCTGACGTTCCTCGAGAATCGCCAGCACCGATTCTTCACCCAAGCCTTTCACGGCAAAAAGTCCGAACAGGATTTTTTCGCCAACCACTTTAAAGTCGCTCGAGCACAAGTTGATGTCTGGTGGTAAGACCTGCATTTTATTGCCAGACTCGAGTTTGAGCTGCCTTGCATCGTTAATGTACTCTGCAACTTTATCGCTGTCTTTGCGTTCGACGGTCAGCAGCGCTGCCATAAATTCGACAGGGTAATGGGCTTTGATGTAAGCGGTTTGAAATGAAATAAAGGCATATGCGGCAGAGTGCGAGTTATGCACAACAATGTCGTTCGCCACAAAATTATGGGTGTTTTCAACCTCGAGGTCATAGGTCATGACTTCACCAACTGCATCAATACCAGTTATTGTTTCCCAGAAAACATCCTTTGAACAAGCATTCTCGAGCCTTGAATCAGTAAAATAATTCGCCAATCGTACAATGGTATCTCGTCTGAAACCTTTTTTATGCGCTTTGGGAGAACCATAAAATTCTTTGACACACACACCCGATTCGGCTTCAATCTCGAGCCAGGTTTTACCACTTTTATTTTTAGCATTCACCACCCAAGCTTTAATTTCTGGCGGCAAAGTATCAATACTTTCACGATTTTCAGGCGTATTCTCGAGAAATTGATTTAACAATTCCACTTGCGCGGCACGCCCAACCAAATGGGGAACAATACAATCCGCAAAAGCCTGAATTGAACGCCGCCCTAGAATATGAACCGTAAATCCAATACGACCTTCTTTGTACTTGAACAATTTTTTGGTCACTCGAGAAACAATCCCAAAACGCAATAACAAGTGCTGTAATTGTTTTGCCATTTTTTCAGATGATGTTGCAAAGTAGGGCGTGGTATTCATTTTATGACCAAAAACAAAACCATCACCAGACCAAAATCGTCCAATTAAAACTGCCAAATCAGCATTGCGAAGCTCGAACGCTTGATCTGGAAAATGCTTTTCCAAAGCATTCAAACCAACAATACCCAACGATTCGAGCCACAATCTTGCACCTGAACGCCCAGCAATGCCGCGTTTACCCGTTCCAAAGTAAACATCAAATACATTATTTCGATCTGTTCGCAACTTCACGGTGGCTTGTGTATCTGAAAATCCTCGAGAAGCATTCACAATATCGTCCAACGATTCCTGATTTTGCGTATAAACATAAAAACCACATGGATGACAGGTGTTTCCTTCAGACAAAACCCAACCCAAAGTAATGAGCAAATGCCGATCCCAGGTTTTTGTACCTTCAATCGGGAGTTTCGCAGGGGCGGCAATCCGATCTCCAATCTTTAAATCCTCAAGATTCTTCCAACCGTTTAGCGTAAAAAGTGGGTGATTCCCTGTTGCAGTCAATGTTTTACCAAGTGAGGTCTGAAGATCAAAAACGGGTTTGATGCCATTTTCAAAAACACCTTGCGCTCGGCTGCGCCCAATGCTAAACCCTTCCTCGAGCGTGGCAAGTTCGATCAAGTTTTGATTCTCGAACAACGACTGCATGGTGTATGGAATTCCATTGCTCGAGTGAACAATTGTATTTCCAATTAAGCATTTGTTAAAACCATAATTGGCAAATTTTTCTAAGATATCAAATAATCGATTTGATTCTTTTTTGGGTATTTTATTGACATTAAAAGCGCCTTCTTCAAATTTAATACGCTCTTTATTCATTTCTTCCAATTTCTTTTTTCCCATCGCGCGGCGCAACAAATCAGATTGACCCAGTGAATACCCTGCAACCGCACTGGCAATCTGCATAATCTGCTCTTGATAAACGGGAATACCGTATGTTTCCTCGAGAATCGGTTTCAAAAACGGTTCGCAGGTTGGCAGGTCAAACTCGCCCTGGTCGTAACGCACCTCTTCGCGTCCATGATGCCGTTCGATGTACGCCGGAATGTTATCCATTGGACCCGGGCGGTACAACG
>JANLWR010000051.1:0-7847 GCA_031364625.1 Deinococcales bacterium
CCGCCGTGCCAGAAATCGTTAGACGCCCAGACCGCACTCGCCCAACCACCAGCAACATCGGCTCGAGTTGCTTAAAATCTTCGAGCAATTCACGCACGCGCCGTCCAGAAACCGACAATTCGCGGCTAAGGCGCTCCAAGAAACCCCGCACCACGTCTTTAAACTCGAGAAAACCCTCACGTTCCTCGAGCGACAATTTACGCTCGAGGTGCGCCGACAAACCACGGACTTCGGCTGCCAGACGCGAAAAAGTTTGATAAACTTCGTTCCAGAGCAACTCGATGTCTTCCTCCGCGCCGCCTTGCTCGAGCAAATCCGTGATCGTTGCCAGCCGCGTTTGAAGCCCAGAAATCACACCCATCGGCGAAATCACCGTGTCCTCACGGACATCCAAACCATCCTCGAGAAAGCCCTCGATGCTGAGTCCTCGCGGCGTGGCAAAATACAAATCGCGCCGTCTGGCGTACTCGGAAAGTGTGGTCACCCGCCGCCCATCGCGGCGCTTACTCAGGTTTCCCCACTCGAGCAAACTCTCCAAATCCAAAATCACCTGCTCGAGTTGCACACTCAAACCCGCATCGTTCAAATGCAGCGTAATCTCTTCGGGCGAGATGGTGCTGCGCTGCATCAAATGCTGATCGTAAAAAAAACGCATGATGCGGCGGTACACCACCACTTTTTGCGCCGACAAATAATTGAATTCGGTGAACGCCCCAAACAAAGTGAGGATAGCTTACCGCGAAACAAGACAACCACAAGAGGGGCTGAGATCATGCATTGTGATTCAAGTAAGCCACTCATAGGCAATCAATTCAATATGCTCTTCTTTCAAAAGTTGCGCGATCACCCGTTGCGAATCTTGCTGGCTGTGAAGATGATTTTCAACAAAAAATGCGTCCAATTCGAGCATAAAATCTTGTAAATCCTGAATCTCGAGGATTTTTAAGAGTTCGGGGTCTTTCTCAAATGCGGTGAGTGGGCGTTGTTCGATGCTGTGCAACAGGCGTTGCAGTAAACTCGCATCAGAAATAACCGCAAGTTCGTTGAGGCGTTGATGGATTCGTTTGTTGATGTTTTTGAGTGGTGATTTGAATGCACTGCTTTTGACTTGGCGTTTGCTTTCTTGAACGATGTCTTTAATGGCACGCTCGAGGTAGACAAAAATGCTTTCTCCGTTCGGGTTGGCGGCGCGTGGGGTGACATCCCTCGTTGCTTGGATCAGTTTGTAAATCTGGCGTTTGACGGTGATGAGGTCGGCTTGTTGCCCCTCAGTCGGGTAGACACGCCACAACACACGGTCATCGGCTCGAAACGCCATGAAAATACCTTTTGCGCCATTTGGAGCAACGCGACTCGAGTGAATGCCGAGCGGTAAATCTTTGACGTATTCTTCACCCAGATTGAGTAAAGCTTCGATCAGCGGTAAACGCATTTCATCGGCGGCGGTCAGTTCGTTTTCGGACTCGAGGTCATCGAGCAGGGTCGCGTCGTCGCCCCGCAAGCGCCGCAGTTCGTCCAGCGATCTGCCAGTGACCACTTCGCCCAGCACGCTGGCATCAAGCCCTACCGTGCGATCAATTGCCGAGATTCGCTGCTCGAGCCGTCCGACCAAACCCAGTAAATCCTCTAAACCTTGTTCTGGAAAAACGTTATGAATTTGTAATTCTGCAAAATGACTGCCAAGGCGGTCGATTCGTCCGGCGCGTTGAATCATTCGTACAGGATTCCAGTGCAGGTCGGCGTTCATCAGTAAACCCGCATCTTGCAGGTTTTGCCCTTCAGAGAGAACATCGGTGCTGATTAGAATTTGAATTTCATCTTCGGGCAAGAGTGGCGTGGCGCTGGCTTCCTCGCTTCGATTGCGTGGCGCAAAACGTCCGATCAGGTCGGCTCGAGTCTTGGCAGGTGTCGCACCAGTCACCACCGCAATTTTGGGCTGCTCGGCGGCAGTTTTCCAAACCTCATCTTGGGTTAAACCTTTGAAAAGATACTGTGCCGTGTCGGCAAAATAGGTAAAAAGCACGATCTTCTGCCCTTTCAGTTGCGGCTCAAGCAAACGGGCTTTGATCGCTTCGAGTTTGGCATCACCAAGACCAGACTCGAGCAATTCTGAAACTTTTTGCTGCATCCAGACAAGTGCCAAAGCATCGGAACGAAGATCGGCTTCCATACGAGGGATGTCGTAATCCATTTGATTGACTTCGGGCAGTCCCTCGAGCAATTGATCGTGACGCTCGAGCATCCCTTCAGAATCGTCTTCGGCATCGAGCAAGCGCAAGACCTGCTCGAGTTTGCGTTGTGTGCCGGCATCAAGAAGTTTTCCTTGGGTAAAAAATTCGTAAAACCGTGTTTGAAAACGATGCTGATTTTCGATGCTGATTTGAAAAGCCCGAATGCTGCTCTCTAAACGCTTTAAGAAATTGGTTTTGAAGATACCCGTTAACGCCTCACGGCGATCCACTTCGGTTTGGTCTTGTTGACGTTTGTAACGCTCGAGGTTGTACGCCACCAAATGAAGGCGCTCAATGCGCTGAATAAAACCATCGTAAAAACCACCAAACTGGTCAAACAAACTGTACTCGAGACGGTGCAGCGTTCGGGTTGGAAACTGAATTTCTACGCCGTTGATAATAATCTGCTCGCCCTGTTCTTGACGGCGGCGCACATCGCGTCTCGAGCGGCGCACCATCGTGTGTTCGATCAGATCAAAAAATTCGGTTGTGCCGCGTTTGACGCCAAAGAAGAAATTTTGAAGATTGGGAATGCCTTGCGCCGCGTAATGATCCTCATGACCTTTTGCCATTAAACGCATTTGAAAGTACAAATCAAAAATTGAGTTGTTGACTGGCGTGGCGGTTAACAATGCCACTTTTTTATCGGGTTTGCCCGTAGAGATCAGGCGCATCAGATTGCGGTAACGGTTGGTGCTGGGTTTACGGAAGTTATGGCTTTCGTCCACCAGTACCAGATCGATGTTGACAAACGACTTCCAAGAAAAATCTTCACGCCCCAATTCTTCCATCGTGACAATACGCGCCGGAACCGAGTACCGATCCAAAGCCGGTTGCCAAACCGAATCGCGCAGTTGTGCCGGACAAACAATAATTGCTTTGGGAATATGGTTTTTGCTGCGCTGCCCCAAAATAAATTCTTCGAGAATCGACAAACCAATAAAGGTTTTTCCCAAACCCACCGCATCGGCAACCATGACCGCACCGTGACGCTCGAGCAGCGTTTTTGCCAGGCGGTAACCTTCTTGTTGAAAACTGGCAAGGTCTAACGCGGTTTTGTCCGTGTCAGATTCCGAAGATAATAATGTGTCGCGGTAATTCTCGAACAGCACTTTGATAAACACATCGAACGGTTGATACTGGTACGCCCCAAATTTACTTTTCTCGAGGGTTTGGATCAATACGGTTTTGTACTCTTCGGAACGCGCCCAGAACGGCTCGAACCAATCGCGGCGCAGGGCTTGCGTGACCCATTCGGATTTTTGCACCAAATTGAGTTCGGAGTTGTGCATCAAACCCGGAAACGTAAAATTGCTCGAGCCGACAATGGCGACGCGTTCAAAAATATAAGCTTTGGCGTGCAAGAACGGATCGTCAAAAAGGCGTACTTCAACATAATCGTTTTTTAAGAACGTGATCAAGTCATCAATCACCCGCGCATTTTTTTCGTCTAAACTTTCAATCTCGAGCGTCTGCTTTAAAAGCTTGCGGTAATACGCTTGCAGGTTTAAGCCCTCACGTTTGGCTTTCACGTCCGGTTCAGAACCGATTAACAAACGAAACGCCGTGAGGCTCGAGAAAGTGTTTCCAACCACACGCCAAATGTCGGGACTAAAAAAACCTGTCGCAAGGTCCAAACGGGTTTCTTGGTATTCGCTAATAATAGAGGTTAGAACATGGGTTAGTTTGTACTTTTCGTTGTCGGTGTAATCCGGAATTGGGGTTGGCATTGTTACCTTATGAAGCAACAGCCACGCTTGCCAATGGCGCAAGCAGGACTTCTCGAGGGGTTAAACCTGTGATTTCGGCACGTTGCTGCAAGTTTTTAAAAGTTGTTTCCGAAAGTAAAACATACCGTTCGGCGCTGCGCGTCACAGGCACAACTTCGTTGCCAATTTGCACACCCATAACAAGCTTTGTACCCGTGGCGTTACAAATTTGAAGAAGTGTCTCGAGGGTGTGGTTGTAATCTATTTTTTCCCATTTGGACACCAGACTTTGTTGCACACCAAGTTCTACCGCCAACGAACTTTGGGTATGCCCCGCCGCCTCTCGAGCTTTGATGAGCGCAATGGCAAGATTATATTTCGTCCACTCTTCTTCTTCGATGGCACGTGTTTCTGGAGTGTCCACGATAATGCTGTTCAACCATTCGAGGGCATCAAGGGTATCTGCTCCAATGGGCGGCTTTTTCTTTGGTTTCATGGTTTCACCTCTTTTTTTGAGTGTAATTCACCTGTACTTTTTAGATATTATATCACTTATAGGTAATAATTTAGCTGTTTAGGACTTATCCTGAAAGAAATTCTACAAAAACTTCTTTCAGCATACTCAAATTTAGGCTAATCCCCGTGTTTCCCTCTCATCCCCGACCCTTCTCTCCTGGGAGAGAAGGGAGATTTATTGCTGGACAGGTTGGGGACGAATGATTTCTTTGATTTTTTTGATAACTTCGGGCAGTTGCTCGAGAATCATTTCATTGCGAAAACGCAGTATTTGTAGTCCTTGAGCCTCGAGCGTTTCGGTTCTTATGGCATCGTAAGTTTGAGCGTCGTGTGTGTCATGCACAGTGCCATCAAGTTCGATCACCAGTTTGGCACTCGAACAATAAAAGTCCACGATGTACCGACCAAACGCTTTCTGCCGCAAAAATCGCACTCCCTCAAGATTCCCACCGCGCAACACCCGCCACAAAATTTCTTCCGCAACCGTAGGATTCTGCCGATTCGCCTTTTGCAACTCGAGAATATACGGCGGCGATTTCACAAGAAAATCATAAACCAAATCCATTGCCACTCCACAACGCAGCACCAAAGCTCCCTTCTCTCCTGGGAGAGAAGGGCTGGGGATGAGAGGGTAGCCCCTATTCCTCATCCAAATCTGTTTCCGCCCCCACCGTCACCCCTGCCGTGTGCGCTTCGACCAGCGCAATTTCTTCTGGCGTTAAGCCGTACATTTGGTACACCACCGCGTTTAATTCTGTGATTCTCGAGTCGTCTGTGATGCTTTCGAGTACGGCTTGTTGTTGCGGGTTGGGTTGAATAACTCGCAAAGTTTCGAGGTAGATAACACGATGCTCGTAGAAATTACCCATCACTGCTGGAGCAGTTAATTTAAATTGAAACTCGAGCAATTTAGAATTAA
Organism: Deinococcales bacterium; assembly: GCA_031364625.1. Lineage (GTDB taxonomy): Bacteria > Deinococcota > Deinococci > Deinococcales > JAAFIG01 > JANXTZ01. Next base: position 5,376 of record JANLWR010000051.1, read on the forward strand.
GCAGAGCCGTTAACCATCTGTGTTCAGTTGGGATGGAATACGTTTTGTCATTACCAAAAAAAGTTCCTTCAGCGTCATAAGCAAAATTGGGCTTTGCAGCAAAATGTGGGTACATTATTTTTGGACTTTGAAATGATTGGTGATATTCCTCTTGCGGTTGTTGCAATTCGTACCAAGGGTGTGCGTGAACTGTTGCACGGCTCGAGAGTGGTTTTTTAAATCCCTCGAGTCGCTTTTTTATTGCAGGGTATTTCTCGAGCGGAAAACCGCGTTTCACCAAAATAATGTACTTTTCGGCAAATTGAACGTTCCAGCGTTTGACATCGCGTCCACGCAAAAACGGTTTAATCACATCGGCACTTTTAGGGTCAGCCGCAATCAGTTCATCTCGAGTGGTACGATCAATGACAAAAGCATCATTTAAACCTGTTTTAATGCCGTAACAAAATTTTCCATCTATAACCGTTCGTAAAGATTGCCCAAGCGATTTTAACTTCTCGAGTAAGGCAAGAATCTTGGGATCATCCAACACCCAACCCGTATTTTGCAAACTGCGCTGGGTTGTTTCTGCCAGCATTTTAGGTGCGTAATCATGAAACGCATTCAACGCCTCACGAACCGATGCAACACCTTTATCTCGAGCGTCACCAATTCGGTCTTTGAGGGTTCGTTCTGGCAGCATTAAAAATTGAGTATCGGCTTCAGGTTTGGTTTTGCGTGCGATTGTAATAAACGGGTACGTGGTCGCGTCAAACACGGGCAAATCCCCAAAATCTATCAGTACCTCGAGCGTGGTTTTGCTGGTCATAAAACCGCGCAATTTTTCGCCGTACCCTGCCCTTAAAAACTTGTTTGGCGTGATAAACGCCACACGTCCATTTTCGCGCAGTAAATCGTAAGCTTTCGCAAAAAAGTACACGTACAAGTCGGCACGTCCAGATTCGACTTCCTTGAAAGCAGTTTTGAGCGCGGTTTTATAGTCCGACTCCATGTTGATAATGCTGACATAAGGCGGGTTGCCCAGCACAATGTCAAACCCTGGATTCTGGCGTTGCATGACTTCGGAAAAATGCACGCGATGCAAGAAAAACGGCAGTGGCTCGAGGTCTTGCAAAACTTTATTTTTTAAATCTGACAGTGCATTCAAGCGCAAAGTCATCTCGAGGTCTTTGGCGGTATCACCTTTTTTACTGTGCGCCCGACGACGCAAAATCGTGATTTCTTCATCTAAATTCTTCACGCGCCAATCCACATCAAACCCGAACAACTCCCGCTCGAGTTGCATGAGATCATCGCGTTTTTTCTTGCGCTCTAACGGGTTTTCTTCGTGAAAAAACGTATCTCGAGTAACCTCAATGCGTTTGACCAAATCGTTGATTTTGGCATCTTCGCCCAGCAGTGCGCCCGTATCACCAAATCTGGTGCCGTCCATCGTCTCGAGCACCCCGTCGCCCGCCATCAGTTTGTAATCCAGGTTTGGTAGCGGTTCGGGTTCTTGGGCATCCACGACCAAACTCAGCCACAATCGTAAACGCCCTATTTCAATGGCTTCTTGTTTGATGTCCACCCCGTACAGACAGTGGTTGATGTAATCTTTTTTCCATTCGACAATGCTGGGCGTACCGAGTTGTACCTTTATTCCACGGCGGGCTTCGGCGCTGCGCCGAATCCGAATCATGACACTCAGCATTCCGACCAGCATCGAGGCTGTTCCAACGGCGGGGTCTAAAACTCGCACGGCTGCCAGCGCTTTAATGATGTCATCGGCTTCTTGACGCTCGAGGTTGCCGTACTCGTCATCGTCGCTGGTCAATTGCCGCAAACGTGCCAGGTCAATCTTGGTTGTGTCGGACAGGTAGCGCGTCAGGCTTTCTTCGGCTAAAAATTGCACGATGCTGCGCGGGGTGTAAAACGTACCACTTTTTTTGGCTTCGTCGGATTCCATCAGGTTTTCAAAGACTTTTCCCAGCATTTCTGGGTCTAAACTGACATCTTGCTCTAAGCTGCTGCTTTCTTCGATGGTAAAATTGAAACGCTCGAGAATTCCAAGAATGCTGTCCGGGTTGTGCGGGTCGAACATGGCATTGGGTAAGTTGAGAACGGTGGTTTCTGGGTATTCGCGCTCGAACAAACTGCCATTTAAGTACGGAATGCGTCCAAATTGACTGTGATGATTCTGGCGTTGACGGTTGAGGGTTTCAAAAAACAGCGGCTCGAGAATGTCGCGGTAGAAATTGATGGCTTCGGATGGCACGCGTGTTTTGTAAAGTTGAACAATAAAATCTTGTTGACCGTCGCCCCAATGTTTTGCCGAATTGAGCCAACCTTTTTTCTGAATAAAGTACAAGAACAACACGCGGCTTAACAGTCGTTGGGTAAACGCATGAAGACTGTCGGGGTGGTCGGTGGTGTTCTTTTGCAGCATCCCAATGCGGGTGTTTGGATTTAAGGTTTTGATCTCGTCACGCAAGC
>JANLWR010000055.1:0-3410 GCA_031364625.1 Deinococcales bacterium
TACAGCTTTCGGGTGGATTGGTTGACCAAAACAAGAAGCGAAGAAGCCGAAAAACGCAATGCCGAAATGCTCGAGATGCTAAAACAAGAAGCCCTCGAGCCTGGTGAAGCGCCTGAAGACTTACCCAAAGGCGGTGTTACACAACAACACCCAGGTTGGTACATGCACTTAAACGTGGACATGAGTTTCGCGGACTCGCTCGAGGAAGCCTTATCAGACGCCCGAAAATTTATTAAAAATTCTGATTTCAGCGCCAGTGCTTTTGGTCGAATGGGATTTGAAGAACAAAACAAGGACTTTAATGCACCCATCAAACCATTCAAAGCCCAACGGCTCGAATTGATCCGTCAACTCGAGACTCCAAAAGAACACGTTGGCAAGTTTGACTTTTTTCGTGAAGGGTTCATTGAAGTTGGCGAATACGCTTTGACTGTCGCACTGGAAAGCCTGTCTATGCGTGACGAAATTGAAACCGCGTTTTCTGATGCTGAAAACCCCATCCGCAGCATGATTGGGCTTGAATGTGCGGTTTCAAAAGGAAAAGACGACGATTGGGAAGATGTTGCCACAGGCGAACTCGAGCTTGAAGGCAACACCGTTCGGGTCGGTGATTGGTCTCGAGATTTTGAAGATCATGATGAGGTCGCAGGAATTGCGTTTGGTGAAGCGTCCGTGTATGACGCGATTCAGGACATTGTTTACTTTTTTGATATCCCAGATAAATCCATTTCTAATGGTGATGATTGAAATGCGAACCTCGAGACAGAACGATGCAAGAGTGTGATACTCGAAAGGCTGAAATCATGAAAAAACAACTCAAAAGTATTCAAGACATAGACCATTTTGGGACTTACGAAGAATTTCTAAGCAGCCTCAAAACCCGAATTGGACAAAGCCAAACTCGAGCCGCATTTGCGGTCAGTCACGAACTGATTATGCTGTACTGGCAGATTGGGCAAGACATTGTCAAAGCCCAAACCGAGTACGCTTGGGGCGATAAAGTTCTTCAGCAGATTGCAATTGATCTAAAAGCTGCTTTCTCTGGGGTTGAAGGATTCTCGAGAACTAATCTTTATCGTATGCGAGCCTTTTTTCTGGCGTATCAAGACAATCCTGAAATTGTCCCGCAGCTTGCGGGACAAATACCGTGGATGCACAACGTCATTCTGCTTGAGAAACTCAAAACCATAGAAGAACGCTTCTGGTACGCGAAAAAGACCCTCGAGCATGGTTGGAGTCGCAGCATCCTCGAGTTGCAAATTCGCTCTAAACTTCATGAGCGTGAAGGCAAAGCCGTCACGAATTTTGCCAGCACTTTACCACCATTGCAGTCGGATTTGGCTTCACAAATTCTCAAAGACCCGTACAATTTTGACTTTCTGACCTTGGGCGCTGACGCCCAAGAACGCGCCCTGGAAAACGGCTTACTCGAGCACCTGAAAGCCTTCATGCTCGAGCTTGGCGTTGGTTTCGCTTTTGTGGGCAGTCAATACCACCTCGAGATAGGTGGGCAAGATGTTTACATTGATTTGCTGTTTTACCACCTGAAACTTCGGGCGTTTGTGGTGATTGAATTAAAAGCCAGGGATTTTGAAGCTGGCGACGTTGGGCAGGTTTTGGCTTACGTTGGCGCAGTTGATGATTTGATGCGACACCCGCAAGATGCACCCACAATTGGTTTGATTTTGTGCAAAGGCAAGAATGGCATCATGGCAGAATACGTGCTTCGTGGCGTCAGTGCGCCGATTGGTATTGCCGATTTTGCAACGCAACTTCCCAGCGACCTCGAGACGGATTTACCAACCATTGCGCAACTCGAGGCGGAATTGGCGCGATTGGATGATGTGTGATCCACAAAATTTGACCATAAATGACACTACGAGTAGTATCACAAAGGAACAATAAATGTCCAAAATCCGAAAACTGATCGAAAAACTTTTGTTGTTGCCAACAAGCACCGACATTGAAGACGTGATCAAAATCTACTTGTTTTTCGGATGGACGCTTCGCACGGGCGGCAAACACACCAACATTCTCGTCTCACCAGACCAAACCAGAACCAGGGCAGTTCCTACAATCAGCGGCAGACACGTCAAAACCCATTACGTTAAAACCATGATCGAAGATTTAGGCTTGCGCGAATACTTGGAGGCACAATGAAAACCAAGACCAAAAGTTTGAAACTCGAGGATTACCTGAAACTCGTCTACCCAATTACTTTGTACCCAGAAGTTGAAGGTGGTTACACCATCGAAATCAAAGATTTACCAGGTTGCATCACGCAAGGCGAAACCCTAGAAGAAGCGCTAGAGATGATCGAAGACGCAAAATATGCTTGGATCAAAGTGAACCTCGAGTTGGGGAATTCAATTCCTGTTCCAAGTGCCGCCAAAAAATACAGTGGGCGTTTTGTGGTGCGTTTACCCAGCAATTTGCATCAACATCTTGCCGAAGAAGCCGAACGTAACGGCGTGAGTTTAAATCAAATGGTTGCGACGTTACTGGCAGAACGCAAAGGTGCGAAGGGTGCTCGAGCATGAAGGTTTCGATAGAAGAAGCCAAAGAGAACCTGGAAGTTTTATTGCAAAAAGTTGTGGCGGGTGAGCAGGTGATAATCGTGTATAAGAATCAAGAATTTGAGATTAAATTGAAAATAGACAACGAGAAAGGAAGAAACGATGAATAGGGATGCTCGAGAAATCCCAGATTCTTGGAAACGAAAAGACGTTTTTGATTTTGCCGTGTCATGGTTGACTGATTCTGTTCCTAAAAATGGGGATCGTATTTGGACTTCATTATATTGCAGTACAGACCAATATTTTAAGGAAAGAAAAATAAAGAATCAAAAACTTGAAGAACCGGTTAGCAAATTGATTGAGATTAAGGGAGATAAACTCTGGGCTAATTTGGGATTGGTGAAATATGTAAGAGAGAATAATTTTCAAAAGTTTTATTTTGAAGTTTCTCAATCTTTGCTTTTTGACGATTATTTTGAGATTGAAAATCATCATCCTGTAGCATATTCAAACGTTAAATTTGTAAAACAAAATATTAATAAAATACTAAGAAATTTGATTTTAGAAGATGTGAAGTGTACTTTTTTAGATTTAAAAACGCGAAAAAGATTTAATAAAGTTTATAAAATTAGTAAATTTTCAATCAGAATTTCTTTAGATGCTCTATTTGGTGTTGATAAAATTAAGCGAAGATATAAAGATTATGATAACCCATTATTTAGTCTTATTGATAGATATTGCTTTATCCAATTCGTTAAGGAATCAATTAAACTGGGAGATCAAGGGAATTATGAGTATATTTCTGAAGGAAGACTAAAAATTGAAGGAAATTCATTGGTTTGCGGAAATTGGAAATATGATTTTGAAAACGAAAATTATATTTATGGATATCCA
>JANLWR010000102.1:0-2584 GCA_031364625.1 Deinococcales bacterium
GGCGGGTTTTTCAACCGCAACAACACGGTTTCCAACTTGCGGTTTTTGTTAAAACCTTATTCCGAAATGCAGCTTTTAGCGTCGGTTTTGGCGGTCACCGGACGTTCGGTTTAAACCTCCTTACGCCTTTATTGGCTGTAAAGCAATTGTTTGGGCATGACACCACCGAATATTGCACCCCAATCTGAACCTCGAGTCTGAATTGAGATTCGCGGTAGATTGAACCCATGAAACTGTACCGAGCCAGCCTCGCGCACACACACCGCGCAATCCGTTTTTGCAACTCGACGCGCTCGAGACGTTTAAAGACGGTGGCTTACTGGTTGAACAAGACAAGATTCTCGGGCTTGGTGAATTCTCGAGTGTGCAGGCTAAATATTCAAAAGCAAAAGTCGTAGATTGCACTGGAAGTTTTATTGTGCCTGGGCTGGTCGATTGTCACGTGCACTTTCCGCAAGTGGGTGTCATTGGCACGATGGGCGTGCAACTGCTCGAATGGCTCGAGACGCGCACCCTCCCCGAAGAGGAAAAATTGTCGGACTCGGGTTATGCCCGTGAGGTGGCGAAAGATTTTTTAAACCATCTGGTCAAAAATGGCACGACCACCGCTTTGGTTTTTGGCAGCCATTTTAAAAATGCCATGCACGAATTTTTTCAAGCCGCCGACAATTCGGGCTTGCGAATCACCAGTGGCATGGTCTTTTCAGACCGTGAACTGCGCCCAAAACTGCATCAAAGTCCGCAGCAAGCATTCTCGAGCGGTGCAGAGTTAATCATGCGCTGGCACAACCACAACCGTTTGCGTTATGCCGTCATGCCGCGATTTAGTTTGTCGTGCTCGGACAAGATGCTCGAGGTCTGCAGCGCGTTACTGGCTGCACAACCAGGAATTTTGTTTCATTCGCACATCAACGAAAACGCACTCGAGATACAAACGGTCAAACGACTCGCCAACGCCCCCGATTACCTCGAGAGTTATGAACGGCACAATCTGGTGGGTGAACGCAGCGTTTTTGCCCACAGCGTTCACCCAACACCGTCCGAACTTGCCCGCATGGCAAAAGCTGGTGCGAGCGTGGCGCACTGTGCCTCGAGCAATGCCTTTATCGGCAGTGGCTTGTTCCCCATGCACTCGCATCTCGAGGCTGGGGTGCATGTGGCGCTCGGGTCTGATGTGGGCGGCGGCACGGGATTCTCGCTATTAAAAGAGGGACTCGAGGCGTACCAGATGCAAATGCTGCAATCTGACGGCGTCAAGCTTTCACCCGCCCATCTGCTGTATTTGGCAACCAATGCAGGCGCAAAAGCCTTGCACCTCGAGGATCAAATCGGAGATTTTACGCCAGGAAAGCAAGCCGATTTTGTGGTCTTGAAAGCCCCAAAAGGCAGCACCCTCGAGCGAACTTTGCAAGGTTCGCCGTCAATGGATGCCAGTTTGGGGGCGTTGTTTACCTTGGCGCGGGAAGAAAGTGTTAAAAACGTTGTTGTGGCGGGAGAAAAATTGGTTTGAAATTTACTTCCCCAAAATTCCAATGTTTTGCAGGTAGCTCAAAAAGGGACTCGAGTTTGTAAAATACGCAACCAGAGCGCCCAGTGCCAAACCAGGTCCAAACGGAAGTTGCGAATCGCCAGTGCGGGCTTTTTGGATGACACCAAAAATCGCGCCCGCAAAAACGCCAATAAGAAATCCGAAGATTGCGCCCTGCCAGAACAGCACCACGCCCACCGCACCCCAAAGTTTGACATCACCAAAACCAAAGGCGACTGGGTCGCCATCTTCGCTTTCATCGTCCTCAACTTCGGGTGTGAACCACCAGTACAAACCTGCCAGCAACGCCATGCCACCAGCGGCTTCTAATGCACCGTACGCGCTGGCAATCAGGCTGTGATTTTGCAAAACGCTGCTCGAGACAAAAATACTGATGATGCCGCCACCCAAAGTTAAAAAGTCTGGCATCGGAATGACACGTTTAAAAATCAAATTGAGGATCGTCAACAAAACTCCAGCCGCTACACCGTAGATTGGTCCAAACCAAGCGCCGACCAGAAACGCCAGGTGAATATTCAAATAGCCAACCGGGAACGATGGGAATTTGGGTTCTTTAAATCGTCGCAGCACCCAGGCAAAAAATCCGGCGACAAACGCCAGAATCCCCGCACCAAAGATGGCTCCCTCGAGCGCCTTGTAAAAACCTGGAACGCCGCCGATCCAGACCGAGAGCGCCAAACCAACCAGCAACGGCAACAGTGTGAATTCGTCGGGCAGCAGTTTCGTCTCGAGGTCAATTGCCGAACCGACCAGCAGGCAGGTGTACAAGAACATCATGCCCAGAGCCTCGAGAATATAATTGCGGTCAAAACCGTATTGTGTGCCGAGGCTGTAATTGCCGTACACCTTCCAGGCAATCAGGGCGTAACCAAGACCTGAAATGAATTCGATGATCGGGTAACGGCTGGTGATTGGGTTGCCGCAGTAACGGCATTTTCCGCGCAAGGCTAGCCACGAAAAAATTGGGAACAAATCGAGCACCCCAAGTTGATGGTTGCAATTGGGGCAATGGCTGGGCGGGAAGGCGACGCTTTC
>JANLWR010000195.1:0-8120 GCA_031364625.1 Deinococcales bacterium
GGAGTTTCAATGCAGAAACGACGAGGAAAGCCGAATTCAGTGCAGAGGTTAGAAACTATTGGAGGCTTAAGTTGATGCTTATGGGACGCATGGCTATGCGTCCCTACGTGGCATTCTTGTTTTGAGCGCTCATCTCGAGCTTGACTAGCGTTTTAAACTCAATTCCCGTAATGCCCTGGTCTGCTCACTGCTGGTTTTAAACTCTGGAAAGTCAGGGTTGGCTTTGCGGTCTTTGGGGCGCACGAAGACCCTCGAGTCCACTTGTATCGCACCATCCCTACGAATTTTTTCGCGTTGCGGTTTGGCAGGAATCCCGAACGCAACGGTGTGCGGCGCAATGTCTTTGGTGACGACGCTCATCGTGCCGATCATGCTGTCGTCACTTAAAGTTGTTCCCGCCAGCACGGTGGCGTGGTAGGTCACTCGAACCCCAGCGCCGATGGTCGTGTGCTTCAAGGTCACGTCTGGCGTCTCGAGCGGGCTGTGGGTGTGCGAGTAGACGTTGACGAAATCGGACAGACTGGCGCGGTCGTGCAGGGTCACGCCGCCGATGTCATCGACCAGAACGTTGCGGTGAAAAGTGACGTTGTTGCCAACCTCGAGGTTATATCCAACACTGAACTGCACGCCTGGGAAGGCTTTAAAGTTCTCGCCAACGCGTTTAAAAATGTGTTTTGCCAACACGCGCCGAAAACGCACCCCAAATTCAACGCTTTGGGCGGCAGGGCAGAGGTCGAAGTTGTACCAGAGCCACAAGAGCGGTTTGACTCTGGCAAATTTTACCAAGTCAACAGTCGTGTAATACTCTGCCTCGAGCGTGATGTTGCTGGGGTCAAGGTTCATTGCGGTAATCGGTGCTTTAGCCAGCACGTCCGCGTAACTCGAGGCGTGCAGGAACTGTGCCAGCAATTCTCGGCAAAGTTCATTGCGGTTGGTTTGGGGGTTCTCGAGTTTGCTGCTTAAGTCTTCAAGAAAGCTTGTGAAAGCGTCTTGCGCGTCGTTGGGGATGTCTCGTTTCTCTAGCCACATGGTTTTTAGAGTTTAAGACCTGTTGCTTGGTTTGCTGGTATCGGATGTGACAGGAGTTTGGGCTGGTCATAGGGGCTAATAATTTGTCTTCATGAACTGCCCGATTCAAGTTTGTGGTGTTTGACACCTTTCTTTGATAAAGGTGTCTGCCAAGGAATGTTGACTCATCTCGAGTTCGCAATTGCGCACTTAAGAGTTTTTCATTCTAAATGCCGTATTACTGTCATTATGTAAAGCTAAATTTTAACTCATCAACGGCGCGTACCTTACTAACGGAGGCACACATGAAAAAAGTTTTAGCACTTATTGGCGCAGCATTCCTTTCAACCGTTCTCGCACAATCGGCTACCCCAGGCACAATTGTGGATGTGGCATCCGCCAACAAGGACTTCAGCACCCTGGTGACTGCCATCAAGGCGGCAGGATTGACCGAAACACTTGCAGGGAAAGGACCGTTCACCGTTTTTGCTCCAACCAACGCCGCTTTTGAGAAACTTCCCAAAGGCACACTCGAGACGCTCTTAAAACCAGAGAACAAGAAGCAACTCACTGACATTTTGACCTATCACGTCGTTTCGGGCAAGGTTATGGCAGCCGATGTGGTCAAACTCGACGGTAAAATGGCAAAAACCGTCAATGGCGCGGAAGTCAAAGTCAAACTCGGAACGGATAAAGACGGCAAGGCAACCGTCATGATCAATGACGCCACGGTCACAACCACCGATATTGCCGCTTCAAACGGTGTGATCCATGTGATCGACACGGTCTTGATGCCACCCAAAGCCATGAAGTAAGCAAATCTCAGATTGGAAACCAGGCTCGAGATGAGCCTGGTTTTTTTTGCGTTAAACTGCGTTATGCCCTTGCAATTAGGTGTTTGCGATTATCCCGAACAGATTTCGGAAGCCGAATGGTTGACGTTTCCAAAACGCATGAAAGCCTTGGGCTTAAAGTTCGTGCGGGTCGCCGAATTCGCCTGGAGCAAACTCGAGCCTCAACCTGGGCACTACGCCTTTGAATGGCTTGACCGTGTGATCGATGCCCTTCATGTAGAGGGATTACAGGTGGTGCTCTGTACGCCCACCGCAACCCCGCCAGCCTGGCTCGTTCGTGCGCACCCAGAAATCCAGCCTATGGACAGTCAGGGTCGCGTGCGGGGGTTTGGCTCGAGGCGACATTACGATTACTCGAGCGATGTGTACTGGCAGGAATCGGCGCGAATCGTTGAAGTCATGGCAAAACGTTACGGCAATCATCCTGGCGTGATTGGTTGGCAAACCGACAACGAGCACGGCTGTCACGACACCACCCGTTCGTATTCGCCCGCCGCGCTCGAGAAATTTCAAATCTGGCTCGAGAAGAAGTACCTCGAGATTGAAAACTTAAATGAGGCTTGGGGCAACGCTTTTTGGTCGCAAGAATACGGGTCGTTTAGCGAAATCGGCTTGCCGAACTTGACTGTGACCGAACCAAACCCAAGTCATGTGCTCGACTTTTACCGTTTCTCGAGCGACGCGTTGATTGGCTATGACAAAATGCAAACCCAGATTTTGCGTTCAAATTCGCCTGGACGTTTTGTGACCCATAATTTCATGATTTTTTTCTCCGACTTTGACCATTTTAAAGCCGCCGAGCATCTGGATTTTGTCAGTTGGGACAATTACCCGACGGGGATGCTCGAGACTTCAAACGCCTCTGAAGCTGTCAAAACCGACTACGCCCGAACGGGGCATCCAGACATGATCGCGTTCAACCACGATGTTTACCGTGGACTTAAAAATGGCAAAGGTTTTTGGGTCATGGAGCAACAATGTGGGCAGGTTAACTGGGCGAGCCACAACCCGCTCCCAGCGGACGGCGTCCTCAAACTCTGGACGTTGCAGGCGATGGCGCACGGTGCGGATGCGGTCACGTACTTTCGCTGGCAGGCGGCTCGAGCCGCACAAGAATTGATGCACTCGGGTTTACTGCGTTTTGACGGCACACCAGACCGTGGTTTGCTCGAGTTGCAAAAATTTGCAGCGAACCTCGAATATTTGAATGATGCGCCAGTCTCGAGCAAGGTTGTGGTCTTGCACGATTACGAAAGCTTGTGGGCTTACGACCTGCAAAAGCACAGTGCAAACTCGAGTTACTGGGGTCAAATGATGCTGTTTTACGGTTGCCTGCGCCAACTTGGTTTGGACGTGGACATCAGGCATCCAGACTCTGACCTCTCGAGTTACCAGTTGATCGTTGCACCTGCCTTAACCATGCTCAGTTTGGACACTGCCACGAACCTCGAGCGAGCCGTGCAAAAAGGCGCTTATTTGCTCTTGGGCGCTCGGACTGGCTTTCGAAAACCGTCGGGCAGCGTTTGGGAATCTCGAGCGCCAGGTCCACTGGCAGCACTGGCTGGCGTGCGCGTGCAAAATTTCGATGCCCTGCGCCCTGGGTTAACCTCGAGAATCGAAGCCTTTGACCAAAAGTTTGAAACGCATACTTGGAACGAATCGCTCGAGTTGATCGCGGATGATGTGAAGATACTCGGCAAGTATTTTGATGACCCGCTCTATTCCCAAATCGCCTTGACCGAACGCAACGTTGGCACTGGCGCGGTCATGTACGCGGGTTTCTGGTCTGAACGCCTGCTCGAGAAAACCCTGGAACATATTTGCGCCCGGGTTGGAATTCCGACCCTCAACCTCGAGAAAGGCTTGCGCTATTCGCGCCGTGGCGGTTTGGTCTACGCCCAGAACTGGTCTAAGGGCGGCATTCCCCTAGATTTACCCGAAGACACCGAATTCTTGCTCGGCTCGAGCTTGTTAGCGCCGCACGGTGTTGGCATTTACCGAGAACCCAAAACTTAATTTCAGGACGATTGTTAGCAGTCATGAGCATATTTTTATGCCACAATACCAACGGCGTTGAGAAATGCTCGAGATTTGATTCGATTTAACAATTGGTCGCGCAAAAAACGCTTAAAGTGGAGGCAGCAATGAAACAATTCTTAAAACTTATTCCAATGGTGTTGCTCTTCGCAGCCTGTGTTCCACCTGCCAAAGTTGACCCAGTCGAATCTGTCACCCAACAAAACGAAGTTTCGTATTACCCCTCGAGCACGGGTTTGGTCTGGCAGTATTTGCTCGAGGGCGAAGTCCCAGGTAGCGTCCTGCCTTACGAATTAAAAGTCGAAGGTCCGCAAGCCATCGATTCCAAAGTCGTGACCGCCTTTCATTTTGTTGGACGCGGCGCAGAACGTTGGTATTACCGCGATTTTAACAAAGACGGCGTGTTTCTGGTTGCCGAAGGTACACCCAATTTTTATGAGGTCACGTACACTCCAGGCGTTCAAGAATACCCAAACCAAGGGCGCATTATCGTCGGCAACTCCTGGAATGGCATCAGTCGCATGAAGATCAGCACGCCGCAAGTCAAAAACCGCGAAGCCACCCTGACCTACCAATACCGCGTGCTGGCACAAGAAAAACTCGAGATTAATAAAATCACTTACGACGCCTTTAGAATTTCCGAGGACAAACGCATCGCTTTGGGCGGCACTGAAAAGGATTTAACTGAGAGCACCCTCATCTGGTTTGTGCCTAAAATTGGTGAAATTCAACGCTCCAACCTGAGCGACGGCAAACGCATTTTGGTGGCTCGCAACTTTAAATAAGCCGTAATACCCAGCCTCAACCCCAAGGAGCAATATGAAACCCAGCAGCGTTCTCGAGCGAGTCAATTATCCCGAAGACTTAAAAAAATTGTCATTGGAGGAACTCGAGCCGCTTTCCGAAGAACTCCGTTCAGAAATCATCCGCATTTGCTCGCGCGGCGGATTGCATCTTGCCAGCAGCCTCGGCACGGTCGAACTGACCGTGGCATTGCACCGGGTCTTCTCGAGTCCCAAAGACCGCTTATTGTGGGATGTCGGGCATCAAAGTTACGGACATAAAATTTTGACGGGTCGCAAAGACCAGATGGACAACATCAAAAAAGAGGGCGGCATCTCGGGTTTTACCAAAGTCTCCGAGTCCGTTCACGACGCCATTACCGTGGGTCATGCCAGCACCAGCCTCGCCAACGCTTACGGCATGGCACTCGCCAGAGACGCCATGCTTGCCGACGGCACGGGTGAGTTTTACCACGTCATCCCGATCATCGGGGACGGTGCGCTCACGGGCGGCATGGCGCTGGCTGCCATCAACAACATTGGCTACAAAAAACCAAAAATGCTGATTATTCTCAACGACAACGAAATGAGCATTTCCGAGAACGTTGGCGCGTTGAACACTTATTTCCGCACGTTGCAGGTTCAAAAATGGTTTCAAGACGCCGAAGCAAGCGGCAAAAATCTGGTGCGGCGCTTCTCGAGACCATTAGAGCAAATGATTACCAACGCCAAAGACGCCGCCCGCACCTTCTTTGACCCGCATTCTAAAAATCCGTTCAGCGCCATGGGCTTACGTTACGTCGGACCTGTGGACGGGCATAACGTGTTGCAACTGGTGTACTGGCTCGAGAAAATCAAGGAACTCGAGGGTCCGACGATTTTGCACATTTTGACCAAAAAGGGCAAAGGCATGAACATTGCCGAGCACGACCCGATTTACTGGCACAGCCCCAGCAAATTCAACCCGAGCCAGCCCGAAGAGGTGCAAAAGGGTTATTCCTGGTCAAACGCCTTTGGCGATGCCGCGATTGAACTGGTCAACCAACGCCGCGACATTTACGTGATCACTCCAGCCATGCGCGAGGGCAGCGGTCTGGTCGAATTTGCCCAGAAACACCCAGACCGTTACCTGGACACCGGCATTGCCGAAGAGGTCGCCGTGACCGCCGCCGCAGGCATGGCATTGCGCGGCATGAAACCCATCGTCGCCATTTACAGCACTTTCTTGCAACGCGGTTATGACCAGGTGGTGCATGACATCGCCATCGAAAAACTGAATGTGGTTTTTGCCATAGACCGCGCTGGCGTCGTCGGCGCGGATGGTCCAACCCATCACGGCGTGTTCGATTTAAGTTACCTGCGTAACATTCCAGGCATCAGCATTTGCGCCCCAAAAGACGCCTTTGAGCTTCGCGCCATGCTGAAAAAGTCCCTCGAGCAACACGGACCCGTCGCCATTCGTTACCCTCGCGGCAGCGTCAAGCCAGCCCCAGCAGGCACTTGGGACGATATAACCTGGGGATCGTGGGAACGCTTAATCCCAGGCAACGACGTGGTGATTCTGGCAGTCGGTAAGACCCTCGAGTACGCCCTCGAAGCCGTCAAAGGTACTAAAGATGTTGGCGTGATCAACGCCCGCTTTATCAAGCCCCTGGACACCACCATGCTCGAGGACATCGCCCAACGCGCCCGAGCCATCATCACCCTTGAGGACAACACCGTGGTTGGCGGTTTTGGCGCGGCGGTGCTCGAGCATCTGGCGAGCCGAGATTTAAAACCCGACGTGCGTTTAATGGGTATTCCAGATCACTTTATGGATCATGCCGAAGTATCCAGCCTTCACGCCCAAGCTGGCATTGACGCCGCAGGCATTCGTGCCATGCTCGAGAGTTTGGGTGTGCCTGTGGGTGTGGTTGTTGGGGATTGAAGCTTTGCCCCAGAGACCATAAAGTAACGGAAGTGCCGTGAGACGCTTCCGTTACTTTTTGACATGATAAGTATGAGATTGATGCTATAGTTCTGATTAGCCGCCAGTACCACCAAGAAGTCCAGGGTTAGCGAGAACAATACCAAGATTGGCGAGGGTGAATACAGTAAGAATAGCAGCGGCTTTGATAAGTTTTTTCATATATGGGTATACTATGCGAAAGCCTAAATTATGACTTTATTAGCTGAAATTAGTTCAATTCAACGGCTCGCGCAAAATGCGTGCTATACGGAAGGTTGGGAATTTTACCAACAGCTCCCGTTGCCATTGGCTGATGATGATCGTTGGGCGGCAATCTGCCTTTGGAATTTAGGACGTTTAGAAGATGCCCGCACCATGTTTACTCGAGCAAAACGCCGTGGCAATACGGGCGCATTGATTGGATTAGCTTCGGTTTGTCGTTTGATGGGCTTGCTTGATGATTGTGAAGCTTACCTAGGAGCTGCTTTTGATGCGCCCTTAAGTCCTGACGACTGGGTTCGTGCGTTGCGTGAGCGTGGAGATTTGTACGCTACACAAAATAGCCTTAAGGCTGCTGTGGAAGCATACTCAGAAGCTCGACTCGAAGCTGAGTTGTGTAATGAGGCTAAATCCTTAATTCCTATGATTGATCAATCGCTTGGTTACATTTATCACTTGCTTGGAAATGACCGAAAAGCAAAAGAAGTCTTAGATCGAGCACTGTTAAGTACAAACCCATTGGTTCGATCTTATGTTCATATGACTAGAACATTTGTCTGTATTTATAGTGGTGATTTTTTAAATGTAGAAAATGCATTAATCCATCAAGATTTTCAAAATCATCATCCCTTTTTTAATTCGATTCAGTTATATACCAATGGAATCTATAAAATCATTCAAAAAAATTGGGAAATCGCCTTGTCATATTTTCAGCAAAGTATTGAAATTACTGAGAAAAACGATTTTATAGACACTGATTGTCTCTCGAAACTTGGGATTTGTAAAGTTTATATTGGAATGGGGAAATTTGATGACGCTCGAGGTGCTCTCAAACGTGCGGAAAATCTTAAGCTCAATCCCCAGTGTCTTGCAGCTAAACATTTAACTGCGGGTATTCTCTGGACGAATCTTGGTCAACTCGAGAAAGCCTATGAATGTCTCTCAAACGCGCAAGTGCATTATCAGTCCCACGAAATGGCTCGAGAACTTGCCTGGACGCACTTGCACTTTGCAGTCTGGCATCTTAAAAACAATAATTCTGAAGCTGCCTCAATATCGCTCGAGCATGTTGCAGACATCGCCAACGCCCTCGGCGGTAACGCTTTCTTAATGCTCGAGTTGCGCTTAATAAGCGATATTCAAGCGCTGGCTGCCATTGCCACACCTTATGGTTTACATGCTTTACAACCTGTGCTGGAATCAAATTTCGATTCTGAAGAAGTCTCGTTGCCGCTCGAACATCGCCCAAAGGTCAACGAATTTCGGATTCGG
>JANLWR010000196.1:0-2550 GCA_031364625.1 Deinococcales bacterium
TTGGCGCTGTCGCGGCAGTAGACGTCGGTCTCTGACGTGGCGGGATTGAACCGGTAAATCTTGCCCGGCGATGGCATCGCGCAGCGCATACGAGTAATGGGTTAATGCCCCAGGGTTGATGATGATGCCCTGAAAGCCCAGTTCGCTGGCGCTTTGAACCCACTCGAGAAGCTGCCCTTCAAAGTTGGTTTGCTGGCATTTGACGCCCAGTTTCAAGGCTTTTGCCCAGCCCTCGCAAGCTTGCTCGAGTTGGGTTAAGGTCATTGACCCGTAAACACCTGGTTCTCGAGTTCCCAGGCGATTGAGGTTTGGACCGTTCAGGACGAGAATCATGGGATGTTGCCTCCAATAATGTGGGGTGTTTTATGAAGTTCAGCTTGATTTCAGGTCATTGAAATGTTTTTGTCAGTCAAAGTTTAGTAGAATTAAACCATGAATTGTTTTTTCCTTTGCAAACTGAACTTCAAAAAGCTCGAGGTTTGCCCATGACGCTGCGCGAAGCCCTGGTGATTTTGGATTTGTCCGAACGGACTTTAGAGCCGAGCATGTTAAATATCTCCTTAAAAAATCGGCTCGAGAAAACCGATTTGCGCAATGTCACGCGGGTGCTCGAGGCATACCGCAAGGTCAATTCATTCCTCAATCCGACCCTTGATACCCAAGGTGATTCTAAAGGCACTGTCATCGATGAACCCGTCGAGGATGGTCCACCGATTCAAACTGCCAAATCGGCAGTGCCAGCCGTGAAATCCGAAACGGGTTTGCGCCGCGATTATGTGCCTGTAAGCCAGCCCAACCCGACCTTGCTTGGGGCGTCGGGTCATTTTGAGGGTGGCAACACCACGGTCATGATCGACCCGAGCGACTCGCCGCATCAACAGATTGACCCTCGTCAAACGTCGATCCTGATTGACGATTTTAACGACGCCTATCAAACACCCGCACCTCGAGCCAATTCCAGGCAACTTGCGCCGCTTGCGGTGATGGGCTTGGGATTACTGGCATTTGCAGGCGGACTGGGCGGTATGGCTGTGATTTCAAAACTGGTCAATCCACCGCCAAGCATTACAACTTCGGTCACAGTCGCTGCCGATCCGAACACGGTCGCCATCAAACCGAGCGCTCCTGACTCGAGCACAGTTCAAAATCCGAGTGCGGTGAAGGCTGCAAATCCTGAAAATACGACAACGCCTGCTGTTACCATCAAACCACCAGCCAGCCAAAAGCCAACAACTTCGGTCAGCACACCTGAAATTGCAGCGACCCCCAAACCGACCAAAACGCAAGCTGAACTGGCGCAAGAGGCTCAAGCCAAGGCAGCCGCCCTGGAAAAAGCGCGACAGGCGCAACTCGAGAAGGCGCGGTTGGCTCAAATCGAGAAAGCGCGATTGGAAACCCTCAAGGCAGCCCAAGAAAAAGCGCGTCAAGCCGCAATCGAACAGGCACGCATCAAAGCTGACAAACTTGCGCTCGAGAAAGCCCGTCTGGCGCAGCGTGAGCAGGCACGCCAAGCTCAAATCGATAAGGCTCGAAAAGTCCAAATCGAAAAAGAACGTCAGGCAGCAAATACCCAAGCCTTGGCAACTTCTCGAGCCAAAGCCGCCGAACAGGCTAGGATTAACACCAGAGCCAAAGCCGCCGAACAAGCTCGAGTTGGTGCCAGGATTAAAGCGCGTCAACTGGCTCGCGCCAATGCTGCCGAGGAAGCTCGAGCAAACGCACTCGCTCAATCCAGAGCCAAAGCCCGTGCGGATCAACGCGCTCGAGTTGCCGCCCAAGCCAGAGCTAGTGCGCAAGCCAAAGCCCGTTCACAATCTGTTGTGGTGAACAGTTCAGCCCGTAACCTGTCCAACAACAGGTCGCAATTTTACGCCTGGGATCGTAATGGCGCGGTGTTGCGTTACGGTTCGTGGGGTCAAATTCCGCAAAGCATCAAAACCGCCAGGGCGGGCACGTTCCGTGCCTTGGTCTTTGTGGCGGCGTCACCGGCAGCGATGCCAGACATCAAGCGTTAAAGGTTCAAACCTGCAAATCCTCGAGCCTCAATTGTCTCGAGGGTTCTTTTTGCGGGTGATAGGCTGTAGTCGTGAAACTTCTTGCCTTTGATCTTGACGGAACGATTGTACCAGACGGGAAAATAATCCCAAAACCAATTCAAACTGCAATTCGTAAAGCTCGAGATGCGGGGCATTTGGTGACGGTCATCACAGGACGTACCGAAACCAGTGCCAGACCTTTTTTGGACATGCTCGAGCTTGATGCCCCTTACGGCACGGCTCAGGGGGCAAGGGTTCAACACAGTGATGGTACGGTTTTGTTCGAGCACAAACTCGAGGGTTTGATCGCCCAAAAACTGGTTGAAGCCTCGAAAGTGGATGGTTTTTTTGTGGCGACCGGCGAGCATTTTTACGTGCTTGACCCGAGCCACGAACGCTGGCTTTGGGCGCACAATGAGGGGCATAAGGTCAGGGCGTGGTCGCAGTACCAAAATGAAAGCGTTTACAAAATTGTGTTTGAAAGTGCCAGCAACGGTTTGCAGCAAAAACTCGA
>JANLWR010000199.1:0-1910 GCA_031364625.1 Deinococcales bacterium
CCGAATCCCTGCGGGCACTCGAATGTGCGCTCGAGATGGGTGCTCGTTTTTTTGATGTCGCCGGTGTTTACGGTTGCGGTCACGCCGAACGTCTGCTGGGTCAAGCAGTAGCGCCGTATCCAGAGGTCAAAATCGCCGCTAAATTTGGTTATACCTTTGACGAAACCAGCCGAATGATTACAGGCACAGACACCACACCAACAGGCATTCGCACGGCACTCGAGCAAAGTTTAAAGCGACTAACCCGAGATCACATTGATCTTTACCAACTGCATTTGTTCGATTTACCACTCGAGCAAGCTTTGGAAGTTGCGGGTGTTCTCGAGTTGTTAAAAACCCAAGGTTTAATCGGGGCGTATTCCTGGTGTAACGAACAACCAGAAACGATCAAAGCTTTTGCCAGTCAAAGCAATGCCAGCGTTGTGCCAATTATGCTCAACGTGCTCGAGGGAAACCACGAACTTCCAGAAATTTGTAACAACCTCGATTTGGGTATCATCGTGCGTCGTCCTCTTGGGATGGGTTTACTTTCGGGTAAATTAAAAGCAGGACATCAATTCGCCGACAATGATATGCGAACGCGTTTCAAATGGAATCTCGAGTCTGGAAAACAAGCGGAACAAATCAAGCAACTCGAGACAATCAAAGAATTATTGACCCAAGACGGTAGAACGTTGGTGCAAGGTGCTCTTGCGTGGTTGTGGGCGTTCAATGAAAACCTTGTGCCGATACCAGGCTTTAAGACCGCCTTGCAAGTCAAAGAAAACCTTGAAGCCTTGCAGTTTGGAGCTTTGCCGCAAAGCACCATGCAGGAAATCAAACGAATTCTCGAGCGTGATACTTGAAATGGTAATCTCGAGCCAGACTTTTGGAGGTCAACCCATGTCACCATTACAAACATCAGCCGCCAACGACGCCGACGCATTCAAAGCCGTCGCCCGAACCTGGGCAGCCACTGTGACGGTCTGCGTGGCAAAACGCAAACCCGAGTTTATTTCACCCGAAGCCCCAGAATTTGATGGTTTTACCGCCACCAGTTTCCAAACTGTATCGATCAACCCGCCCATCATTCTCGTGTCCGTCACCAACGCCTCGAGCGCCAGCGCCATGCTGCGCGAATGCTCGAGTTTCACCATCAATTTACTCAACACCGAACATGCCGAACTTGCAGGCATGTTCGCCCGACCACTGGCGGAGCGCCAAGCCGCCTGGGAGAAAATTGCATTCTCGAGCGACGCGGCAGGCGTGCCGTTGTTTGACGGTATTGCAGGGGCGTTCAGTGCCACCCCTCGAGCTTTTGTGGAAGCTGGCGATCACACGCTTGTTTTGGGTGATGTGACCGAGATTCATAAAGGTGAAGGCAATGAAACGCTGGTTTATCATGACAGGGCGTATGGCAAGGTTCATAAACATTTAGATTAAATTTGGCTTTCCTAAGCCACTTTTATCTATGCAATCGCTTTTGCATTTATGGGCTTCGCGTAAACAATATCCATCCTTCCCCTTTTCCATTACCAATTTTATTAATGCAATTACCATCTTTATCAATTGCGTGGTAGCCATTTTTTAATTCAAATTTAATCCAGTTCGAATTGTTTGAATGGAAAATCCCTTGTCTTTCTTCAAGAAGCGTATAATTTTCTACTTCTATTGTATAAATTGTACAACCCAATATCAAATTTTTCTTTTCAAGGTGGTAAAATGCGGGCATTTTATAGATTTTTGTACCTGAATTTACTCTTGTTTTCGTAAGTTTATCACTAAGCATATACGAAATGTTTAAATCAGAAAAGATCAAGGTAAACAATACTAAAATAGATGAAATGCCTGCAAGTATTGTGGAAAATTCTCTTGATAGAAGAGTTTTTAGTAGGGAACTATCTTTATTTTCAATAAATTTAATTTCTTTT
>JANLWR010000220.1:0-3846 GCA_031364625.1 Deinococcales bacterium
CACTATGGTTTAGAGGAATCAATTTGGGGGTCAGTATGAAACGCCGTGAAGCCTTAAAAACCATTGGTATCAGCACCGTCAGCCTCGCTGGGGCAGCCTCAATCGTTGGCTGCGCCCCGAGTGCCCAAGAAGGCTCGAGAAATGTTGCCGCCCAAGGTGGCGTGCGGGTCGGCAAAACCAGCGACTTTCCAAAAGTTGGCTCGAGTCTCGAGTTTGACTTTGGTGGTTCGCCAGCCATTGCCGTTCGGACGGCAACCGCGCAAGCCAGTGGTTTAACTTTTGTGGCGTTAAGCCGAATTTGCACACATTTGGGTTGCACCATCGGCTTACCCGACGGTGCTGGCAATATGGGTTGCGGATGTCACGGTTCGGTCTTTCAAGCGCAAACTGGCGCGGTGGTCAACGGTCCCGCCGATAAGCCTCTTGCCAGCATCAAACTCGAGTTGCGCGGTACGGACTTGTACGCTGTTGGCGTTTAGATTCGTTTTGAAATCCAATGCTCGAGATGTGATTGAAACTCGCATCTCGAGTTTTTAATTTGATGCTCGAGCAATTCAGCAATAAAAAACGCGCCCTTTCCAGGCGCTGATAGATATAGAATAGCACCATATTCAGTATTCGTCAACAATATGCACTCGAGTCGTACTGCACAAGGTTTCTCGAGCGACATTTGTTGGCATGAGGAGATTTCATGCAGCATTTGGGATTCACACGCACCTCGGTTAAACCAGATCACGCCCTGTTAACGCCAGACAGCTTTATTCGCGTCCCGTTACCAGGTTTTATCAACACAACCTGCATCGTTCACATCTCCCCCGCCATGGGCGCGGCGTTCACCCAGTACACCGTCGAAACCAGTGCGAACTCGAGCTTTGGCGCGGCGTTCGAGCATTGCTCGAGGTTCGTGTTTGTGCTCGAGGGTGAGGTGACACTGACGGTTGGCAAGAAAAAGCATGTTTTAAAAGCGCTGCATTACGCATTTATTCCAGCCAACACCAAGCACAATATTACCAGTCAAAAGCCAGCCAAGGTTTGCGTTTTTGAAAAACCGTACTTGGACTTACCAGACGTGCCAATGCCAGAACTGATTGTGGCTGACTCGAGAAAAGTGAATTCTGTACCGATCAACAACGACCCCGCGCTTCAATGCAGAATACTGATTCCAGAGCATCCAAGTTATGATTTTATGGTCAACACCATGACTTTCGACCCAGGCGCGAGCCTGCACCTGGTCGAAACGCACGTCATGGAACACGGTTTGCTGATGCTCGAGGGCGGCGGGATTTACAAATTAAACGAACATTGGTATCCCGTCCAAAAAAACGATGTGATTTACATGGCACCCTACTGCCCACAATGGTTCGGGGCGCTCGGCACAAGCAAAAGCGAGTATTTACTCTACAAAGACTGGAGTCGTCATCCGCTCGAATAACTGTATGCTCGAGTTCTTAAGGCAGCTTGAAAGTGTGATTCGGGTCTTTCGTTTCGGGCGTTCTTCTGCTATACTCTCACGGCTGCCGCGAGTAAGCCTCGCGGATTTTCAATGAAGCACGAGTAACTGCTCAGGCACGCGCCTTTAGCAGCGCTACGGAAGGAAGACCGAAATGGCTAAGCATCCAGTACCCAAAAAGAAGACCTCGAAATCCAAACGTGACATGCGCCGTTCACACCACGCGCTGGTCGTGCCAAACCTTGTGGACTGCAAAAACTGCGGCAACAAACGACTCCAGCACCAAGTTTGCCCATCGTGCGGTTATTACGATGGTCGCGCCGTGCTCAAAATCGAAGCCCAAGCCTAAACCATGAAACCCTCTTCCTTACCAAACGCGGTAGGGTTGACGGCACTCGGAACGTATGTTCCCAGCAAGGTCGTGACCAATCACGACCTTGCTAAAATTGTGGACACCAACGACGAGTGGGTGGTCAGCCGTACTGGTATCAAAGAACGCCGCATCAGCGAAGACAACGAATTTGTTTCCACGCTCGCGTTTCGGGCGGTGGACAACTTAATAGAAAAGTACGGGTCGGCGGTGCTCGAGGGTGTGGACTTGGTGATCGTTGCCACCAACACGCCCGATGCCTTGTTTCCGAGCACCGCCGCGTTGGTGCAAAGCCATTTTGGTTTGAAAGCCGGCGCGTTTGACCTGCTGGCGGCTTGCCCAGGCTGGATTTACGCGCTGTCCGCAGCCCACGCCTACGTCAAGTCCGGCGTTTGCAAAAAAGTCCTCACCATCGGTTCTGAAGTGCTCTCCAAAGTCGTCGACTGGACAGACCGCACCACCTGCGTGTTGTTCGGTGACGGAGCTTGCGCCGCCATTGTCGAAGAAGTCCCCGAAAGTTACGGCTTTAAAAGCTTTGTGCTGGGTTCAGACGGTTTGGGCGGCAAGCATTTGTACATGAAATGCGTTGCGCCACACCTGCCAGACGGCACAATGATTCAGGATAAACTCTACATGAATGGACGCGAAGTCTTCAAATTCGCCGTGCGCATCATGGAATCTGCCACCATCCAAGCCCTCGAGAAAGCCGACATGACACTCGAGGAAATCGCGCTTTTCATTCCGCATCAAGCCAATTACCGCATCATTGACGCCGCTAGGGCATACTTAAAATTACCGCTCGAGAAAGTCATGAGCAACGTCGAACGCTACGGCAACACCAGCACCGCCAGCATTGGCATTGCCATGCAGGAGGCGCTCGACACCAACCGAATCAAAGACGGCGACGATTTGCTGCTCGTGACTTTTGGTGCGGGGTTAACTTGGGCTTCGGGTGTGGTGCGTTGGTACGAGAAGAAGTTTTAGCAATTGGCAGTTATCAACTTCCTGCTTGGTGACTCTCGAGTGGGGGAGCTTTTCTGCGCTTGATTTCTGGAGTTTCTGGCGTTCAGCACAATAAAACTCATACCATTTGAAGCTCGAGTTTGAACGGGGTGTATCATTTTTTGATGAACACCCAAACGCCTGATTCTCGAGGTTTGAAAACGTCATGAACGCGTTTTCTCAACAACTTGGATCAGCTTTCTCGAGCGTCGTGCCTGAGCTTGAAACCTGGCATTTTGGTGATGAAAGTTTTGCCACGTGTTCTGACTGCGCCATGAAACCTCGAGCGGGACAAATTCTGCCCGAGCATCGGTTGGTGTTCAAAGCCGAATCGCGGTGCTGCACGTACCATCCAGATTTACCCAATTTTCTGGCGGGTCGGGCGTTGCGGCGCGGCGGCATCGGCGCCCAAAAAATTCGGGCGCGACTCGAGCATCCAGAAACACGGTATGCCACTGGTATTGTCCGACCTCCAGAACTCGAGACTCGGTATCAAGAACTGGGTAAAGCCTCTTTTGGGAATGTTGAAGAATTGACCTGCCCGTACTGGGTTTCAGGAGTTCACAATTGCAGCATTTACGCTGACCGCAACGGCGTTTGCCGCACCTGGCATTGCAAAAGTGTCGATGGTGCACGGGGTCACGGCGCTTGGACTGCTTTGCGGTGGTTGCTGCTCGAGTTGGAATCAGAAATTGCCAAAACCGTGACCACAACTGACGCGCCGTCTCGAGATGCCAGTGTTGAAACTTGGGTTGCATGGTACATCGCGTGTGCCGAACGGGTTGATGGTTTGGACTTTGACACCTTGAAATCCCTGCGCACCCCAAAACTCGAGCTTTTGATTGCCGAAGTCGCTCGAGCCGTGAAGGTGCGCGATGAAAGCTTACCTGAGGTTGTTGCGCCGTCCGTTGCGGATTGGTTTGTCGAAGCTGACGGGGTTGCCCTGACCGCTTGGAGTGGTTACGATCTGGTGGACACGCCAAGTTGGATTTTTGAACTGTTAAGCCGTATGGATGGCACAAAA
>JANLWR010000252.1:0-5197 GCA_031364625.1 Deinococcales bacterium
TACTATGCTCAGGTCTTTAAACATCAGAGACTCAAGTCTTTAAACATCAGAAATCCATCGATCACCTAAGTTTGAGCGTCACATTGAACACGGTACTGGATTTATAATACAGATGCTCTCGAGGAACTATGTAAGCGTAGATTCGCTTGAGCCAAATGGCATCATGCATCTCGAAACTGAAATGATCGAAGTTATTGCCGTGATGGACGTTCGCCGTGAGCCAAGACTCTGGCAGGACCGAGTTTAATCCACTAAACGACTGGCAAAGCACAAACAAATTCCGCGCCGCCCTCGAGACGGTTTTGCACGCTGATCTTGCCGCCGTGAAGCTCGAGAATCGTTCTGGCAATTGCCAAACCAAGTCCACTGCCGCCGCTCGAGCGGTTGCGGCTCTCATCGACGCGGTAGAAGCGATCAAAGACATGCTCAAGGCTTTCAGAGGGCAAGCCTTGCCCAGAGTCCCTGACGATCACCCGAGCGGTGTTCTTGGTGCTCTCGAGGGCAATACAGACCGTTCCATGTTCGGGCGTGTAACGCAAGGCATTGTCCAGCAGATTTGAAAGCACCTGCGCAATGCGGTCGGGGTCGCCGTGAAGCTCGAGCCTTTCGGGTGCTATGACCTCGAGTTTGACGCGTTTTTGTTGGGCGCTGGGTTCAAATCCAGAGGTGATCTCACGAATTTTGGCTGCCAAATTAAAAGAACGCGTCTCGAGTTGCAACTGCCCAGCGTCGGCGAGTGACAGGGTGCGTAAATCCTGCACGAGTCTTGCCAAAAGATGGGTTTGTTTGGAGAGTTTTTTGATTTCATCGATTGACAGCGGAAATACACCGTCTTCAATTGCCTCGAGTTTGGCTTGCATCACCCCAATCGGTGTGCGCAGTTCGTGGGCAATATCGGCAACCATGTTTTTACGTTCGCGCTCTTGACGCTCCAAGCTGTCTGCCATGGCGTTAAAGTTCATTGCCAGGTCTTCTGGTTCGCCTGTAAAACGTGAGGGTGGAAAAGGTGCTCGAGCACATAAAACTCCGAGACGCATTTTTCTGGCGGCACGTGACACCGCCTCGAGCGGTTGCGCCAAACGCCGAGCAAAAACCGTGGCGAGCATGATGCCAAGCATTGCCGAAATAGCAATGCTAATCAGTTGCGAACTGCCCAAGGCTTTGAGGAAAAAATCTGACCCACGACGGGATGATTTTGGCTTGGGTGGCAATTGCAAGTTTAGACTGAGCGGATTGCTCAGCAGCGCACGACCAGAATAAACTGGTGGGTTTGAATCATTTGGATCGGGTTTCAGCGAAAAGTTAGGATTTGAACCCACTTGAGTCTGTGCTCCTGAGGGAATACCAGTCACCACCAAGCGATCAAAAGATTCGGGTGGGAGGTAAATCCCGTTGTCCTGAAGTTGCCTGGCACGATCTTGTTGCTCTTTACTCATGTTGGAATAGCGAATTGAAGTGATCACACCAAAGGACAAGGTAAACGTCAACATGCTGCAAAAAACAACCAACACCATCATGCCCGCCAGTCTCACCGACAATGGTATCCGCCAGACCCGTTGTTTTAAACGCAACAGTAAATTCATACGCCGCCCCACAAGCGGTAACCAATGCCGCGCACCGTCTCGAGCAAATCCCTTGCGCCCGCATCATCGAGTTTACGCCTTAAATTTTTCAGGTGCGCATCGACCACCCGTTCCAAGGCGTCCGATTCGGGCAGGGCAGCCTCGAGCAGTTCGGTGCGCGAAAAAGCCCGCGCCGGAGAACGTGCCAGCGTCTCGAGCAAACGGTACTCGGTGGGGGTGATCTCGAGACGCGTGCCATGAATTTTCACGATCACCGATTGCGTATCCAGCTCGAGCGAACCAACCCTTAAGACGTTGGTGGTTTGCGGATTGACCCGCCGCAACACCGCTTTGACCCTCGCCACGACTTCACGGGGGCTGAAGGGCTTGACCACATAATCGTCCGCGCCCAGTTCCAAACCAATCAGTTTGTCAATGTCTTCCGCCCTGGCGGTCAGCATAATGACGGGCGTTGTGCCGTCGCTGCGCACGCGCCGCAAGACCTCTAAACCGTCCAAGATTGGCATTTGAATGTCGAGCAGAATCAGATCGGGTTTGGTGGCACGGTACAACTCGAGCGCCCTTTGTCCGTCGAGCGCCCGTTCGGTGCGCCAGCCTTCGCGGCGCAAATAAGCTTCGAGCACTTCGGCAATCTCGAGTTCGTCTTCGACAATCAATATCAGGTTGCTGCTGGGTGTCATGGTCAAACATTATGCGCGGCTTATGAACGAAACCCTAAATTGCTGTGAAGGTTTGGTGAAGCTGTGAAGACACCGTGAATTTTGTACCGATTCAATTTTAAGAATTACGCGTCTGTCAGGATTCAAACCGAAAAACCCGAGGAACGTGTTTTCTCAATCAATTCTTCTTCTTGCCTGCCCCAAGGCTTCACCAGTGAATAGCAAACTATGTTCATCGAAGCGAGCAAGCAGTTCGCAGATAGCGAACCTCGAACGATAAGGAGAAATACCATGAATAATTTCCGTAAACTGACCGTCGCCGCCATCATCGCCCTTGCCGCCTCAACAGGTTCAACTTTTGCTCAGCATTCAAGTATTAACCCGTTCAGCGTCGATCCTGCAACTGTTAATGCCTGGGCGCAGATCAATGTTGGCAGCAGCACCACCGCCAGCGCCAGGGTTAACCTCTCGAGCCTGAGCATCGCAGATCAATTTTCATTGCCTTCACAAGATGCCAGTTCGTTGGACACGCTCTATAAAATTGTCAGTGTCGAGGGCGCATCGGGTCTAACCGTCAGTTTGGACAACAGCAATTTTGCTTACTGTGCAGAACTTGTGAATGGACCGGACGGGCAACAGATTCGTTTTAACTTTTTGATCGAAAACAACCAAAACATCAGTTACGGTGCAAATGTTGTGAAAGTCACGCTCGAGAACACCAAAACCTTTGAACAAACCAGTGTCATTTTGATGGTCACAGTCAAGTAAGGCGCTTCATCAGAACCTATCGGGATGCTGAACACGGGCATCCCGATAATTACTGATACAAACCAACATTCACACAACCTGCACAATTCCTCCTCAAGGCATTCAGACGTAGACTCGAGGATGTGTGAACAGGAGGAACGCATGGTTTTTTGGAAACGAGTCTCGCAGCATACTTGGATCACCGCGAGCGCTTTTGCGGTGATCGCCGGATTTTCACCAGGCAACGCACAATCAAACCCCGATTTGACGCTCGAGCAAGCCTTGAAAGCCTTACCGAACAGTTTGGAATGGCAACAAGCCGATTTAACTTATTTAACGGCGCAAAAGAGTTTGGACAGCGCCAGGGCGGCGGCAGGGCTAAGGGTGAATGCTGGGGCGGACACCAGTTTGGGATTTCCAAGTTCGGGCAACAGCAGCCAAACCCTCAGCGTTTCGGCAACCGCAAGTTTAACGGTACTGCCCTGGTCAAGTGTTTTTGACGCGGTTCGCAGCAGTGAACGCGCCCTGGCTCGAGCCGAACTGGACCGCATTGATTCCAGAAACACGCTGGCGTTAAACCTTTTCAATCAGTATTTTACAGCCCGACTCTCGAGCACCGATGTTGAACTCGGCAAAACAAATCTTGGTTTGAGCGAAGCGCAATTAAAAGTTGCCACAGCACAACAAAAAAATGGTCAAATCAGCAAAGATACCTTACTGAACGCACAAAAAAACCTCGAGACGAGCAAACTCAACCTCGAGCAGGCATCAAACACCCTAGAGGTTAACCGTTTAACCGTTTGGAACAGCTTAAATTTAGAAATCTCCGATGCCATTTTCTCGAGCATCCCAAACGAACGGACTTTGAGCACTGCAAATTTGGATGATTTAACAAAAAAAGCCCTCGAGAAACGCAGCGATGTTCAAAAAGCCATCTCGAGAATCAGCGACGCGCAAGACGCGCTCTCCTCTGCCCAACGGGACCGGGTGTTGCCAAACGCCAGCGTTAATTTAGGCGTGACGAGTACCAGCGCGGGCAGCCTCTCGAGCGGCTTGAATCTTCAAACAGGAAGCTTGAGTGTGACTGGAACAGTACCGATTGTTGCCAACACGACCATCACCCCCAGCGCGGCATCAAACTTGACGATCAGCGCCAGTGTGAGTTTTCCGATTGTTGCGCCAAGCGGCGATTTAAGAATCTCGAGTGCCGAAACCACATTAGAGAGTGCCAAGAAGACGCTCGAGCAGACCAAACAAAGTGCCAGATTGGACGTTCGACAAAAATACAATGATGCAAAATTAACAATCGCAAAACTGAACCTTGCCAAAACCACACTCGCAAACGCAAAATCGAGTTTTGAAACCGCCAAAGCCAGATTTGAAGCGGGTTTGAATACACCGAACGACCTCGAGCAAAGCCGCATTGCGGTTTTACAAACCGAGCGTGACTTTGAGCAAGCAGTGGTCAACCAAGTCCTCGCCGCCTACCGACTCGAAAATGCAATCGGTTCTTTAAACATTCTTCCTGGGGGAAATCTATGAAAAAAATCTTCGCATCGGCTCTGTTACTCGTCGCCAGCTTCGCCCTCGCCCAAACCGCCGCCACGCCAATCACCCTGAACAGCGCCGTTCAAAAAGCCTTCAAATTTGGACCAGATTTGGCTTCGAGCACGGCATCGCTCGAGAATGCCAAAGCCAGTTTGGCTTCTACACTGGCTGATCCAAGTGCTTTGATTACCCAGATCACGACAGCGCAAAACACCGTGGAACTGCAAAGCGTGCAATTGCAGGCAGGGCGCATCACCGTAACCGGCAACGTCACCACGGCGTACCTGAGTTTGTTTGAGGCTCAAGAAAACATCGCGGTCTTGCAAGCCAGCGTAGCCCTCGATCAAACCAACCTCAATGTTGCCAAAGCCAAATTGGCACAAAAAAATGGCACGCAACTCGATGTCTCCAAAGCCGAAAGCACCCTTGCCAACGACACCCAAAGCCTGGCAAACGCCAACAGCAACCTATCGATTCTCAGCAACAAACTCGAGCCACTGCTGGGCTTGCCGCTCAATTCCAACCTGAAAGCCGCCGACGCGCCCGACTTCAAAGAGGTCAAAATTGACCTTGCCAGCCTGGAAAACGGTCTCGAGAAACGCGTTGCCAGCGTGTTGCAAGCCTCGCAAAGCGTTGAGGTGGCAGACTTGAACGTGCAAC
>JANLWR010000732.1:0-2099 GCA_031364625.1 Deinococcales bacterium
CCAATACCTCCCAAGCCTCCAACCCCGCCCACACCGCCAACGCCTCCCACCCCAGTCGCTGCTGTTGTACCGCCAACCCCGCCAACCCCAGCCGTGCCGCCAACGCCGCCCAGCAGCGCCATGCCTACCTCGCACAGCAAAGCCAGCGATCATTACGTTCATGCGGCAAATAACATCCGTAAACTGGTCATCAATGCCACGGCAGGCGATATTGACGTTGAAGGTGTGCCTGGCATGGCAACCATCGAAGCCAACGTCAAAAACGGTTCGCTCGAGATTACCGAAGACGGCGACGTGATTCGCATTCTGGGTGTTGGAAAAATTGATGACCCAACCGAAATTGGCTGGTTGAACACCGTCATCCGCACCATCGGGCGCAATCTTCCTGTGGACATTCACGTCAAAGTCCCCAGCAGCCTGCTCGAACTCGAGGTCAAAGCACTGGCGGGCGATGTGACCGTGGCTGGCGTGACCGGAATGGTATCGCTCGAGATGAGCGCTGGCGATCTGAAACTGAGAGACGCGGGACGATTCAACATCAATGCCAAGGCGGGTGATATCAAAGTGCGAACCAAACTGACCGACGGCGAAAGCAACCTTCGCGCCCTGGCAGGCGATGTCGATGTGATTCTTGAGGGTGGCTCGAGTGTGACCATGAAAGCCTCCAACAGTGCCGGTGACATTACCGCCAAAGGCTTTATTTTGACGCATACCGAAAAACGGATCGTCGGTGGCAGCTTGGAAGGGCGTTTGGGCGCAGGTCGTGCCAAATTAACCGTCAGTTTGAGTGCAGGCGATCTGGACATTGAAGCCATTGACGGCATGAACCAGTAAGCGATCAACCCCACTTTGAGGCTCAAGGTTCAAAACCTCGAGCTGGGTACACCACACCCCAATCGTGATGGGTACGTCACACCCAAAAAAGGAGTCGATCATGGGACAAATTGAACGGATTTTACAGTTGGTGCAACAAAACAAGATCAACCGCGAAGATGCCGCCAAGTTGCTGGCAGCCCTTTCGAATGGGCTTGCCACACTGCCCGACAGCACTTGGGAGCGTTTATTCGCCATGCTCGACCAGGGCATGAGCGTCGAAGCCCTGGCGCAAGTTTTGGGCGCAGAACTCGAGCAGGACAAAGACAACAGGCGCAGCACTTGGAGCACCAAGGGTGCTCGAGTTGGCAACTTTGGCATGGGTGGCTTGGGATCACAAGTTTCAACCATCGTCAACGACCAGATTGCCGACGCCTTCCGCAAAGGTTTTGGCGATCCAAGACGCAAAACCGCCAGGGTTTTACGCGTTGTGGTCGAAGCCAGCGACGGTACCGATGTCAACATCAACATTCCGCTCGGACTTGCCAACATGGTCTTAAAACTGATTCCCAAAGAAGCCCAACGCGCCATGACCGAACAGGGCATCGATCCTGTGACACTGCAAGAACTGCTCAAGTCCGAACTGCCCGACGGCGAGATCATTCGGGTCGAAGCCAGCGACGGCACTGAAGTCCGAATTTCGATTGAGTAAACTGTGCCCAAGCACTCGAGACATAAAAGTTTCTCGAGTATTCAGCAAACAGAGGAGAGCAGATGATTTTTGACTTGCCAACCAATTTCCCAGGACTTGCCGAAACACCGCTGGTCACCAAACTCGAGTTTCCAGAATCGGGCGTCAACATCGAGGGACACTTCCGCCTGAACGAATTTGCGCTGCTGCCACCGGACAACCTCGAGTTTTTGCGCCTGTACATTAAGGTGCGCGGCAATTTGAAAGAAGTTGAACGCATTCTGGGGCTTAGTTACCCGACCATTCGCTCCCGCTTTGAAGATTTGCTCAAAGCTTTGGGTTACGAAGCCGAAGCCGATGAAGCCGAAGCTCGAGACGATGTCCTGAAAGCCTTGGAGCGTGGTGATATTGGACCAGGTGAAGCGCTCGAGCGACTGAAAAACACCTAAAGCAATTAAAAACGGCGGGCGATCATAAACATCGCCCGCCGTTTGTTGTACTTCATCAATCGGTCAAACTGTGCAACGCTTTTTCAATTTCGCTATGTCTGAGCTTGACTTCAGCCTCCAGCTTGGCACGAGCGTGAAAATGCCTC
>JANLWR010000303.1:0-1670 GCA_031364625.1 Deinococcales bacterium
TCGGGCAGCGCTTCAAAAGCATTTGCAGCATCAAATAACTCGAGCGGGCGGTGGTTTCGAGCATTTCAGTGAATTCACCCTCCAAAAGTTTTTTAAACGGCGTGCTCGAGGCTTCGTCGGCAATGTGCACCAGTCCATCGATAGAGCCGTAAATCTCGAGCATTTTGTTAAAGGTTTGCGCCACCTCGAGTTGCACGCTGCAATCACCTTTGATTGGAATGCTCTGCGCCCCGCCCCGTTCGAGTTCGGCGGCGGTCAGGCTTGCCGCCTCGGGGTTGGCATCGACGCAGATCACGGTTGCCCCAGCGATGGACAACGCTCTGGCAATGCTGTGACCAAAGCCGCGACCCGCGCTGGTCACGGCAATCACGGTGTTCGCTAGGGGTTGAGGCGCTGTGGGCAAGGATGGCTTCATGAGAATCTTTTTCTATTGTACACCGCCGTCAATGGCAACAAAGGCTTGACAATCTCCTTTTTGACACGGCATCCGATTTTCTTCATTTTTGAGGCTCGAGCGGCGGGTTTCAGGATTTTGACCCTTAATTTTAAACTGGCGCTGTAAACTAAACAACGTGCGTGGATCACTCGGCATTTTCAGTTTGCTCGACTTGTTGCAGCTTCTTGGGTCAAATCAATCCAAGGGTTGCCTGTCGATACATCACCCAAGCGAACGCGAGGGGCGGGTGTTTTTTGATGTCGGGCGCGTGGTTTTTGCCCAGTTTGGCACACTCGAGGATGCACTTGCAGTGCGGGCGATGTTGCTTGACGAGCGCGGCAATTTTGAATTTATTCCTGGGCGGACGCCACTGAAAAAAACCATTGACTCGAGCCTGGATAATTTCTTGTTCGAGGTGATTCGAGAACTTGATGAGGGCACGAAAACGGAAGAGAAGAAAATTCCATCACCCAACGAACTGGACGCACCACGAATTCTTGACAATGATCGCATCGGAAGTTTAACGCTCTCTGCCGATGAGTTTTCGGTGATTGAGCTGATTGATGGTGAACGCAGCGTGGCTGATATTGCTCAGATCGCAGATCAACCGCTCGAGTTGGTGCAACGCGTGCTGATTCGTTTTGCCAGTTTGGGCTTGATTGAGGTTAAAAAACGCTCTCCTCGGATTGCACGTTTGGTGATTGGCTTAAGCCGAGAACTGACCGACATGCGGGTTTGTATTGATCAGACCATCATGCAGACTTGGGATCGTCAGCATGGTCGTCCCGTCTCGAAAATTCGGATGCGCGACACGGCGGGGCAAGAATTTGTCTTTGAAGCCTTCGGCACACCAAACTTGGGCGCGTATTTGCTGTTCTCGAGCAATGCCATCATGCGGTACGACCTTCACGCTGGGGCGCAGGTGCTGGTCAAACCCGAAGGCTAAGTGTCTCCCGAAATGTTTTAGAGCTTTTCCCTAAAACATTTCCGACCAACGGGAGTAGGGACAACGTACCTGCCGCCGAAATGACGGATTTGGAGCGAAGCGGAAAATCCAAAATGCAGGCGGGAGGTACTTAAAGCAAGTTAAACAGAACTTGCATGAGCCTGCCTGATCTGGATCCAAACTCGAGCCTCACCTTGCGCAAAGCCGCGATGCGTGATGTGAATGCCATGCTCGAGCTGATTGCCTTCTGGGCGAAAAAAGGCGTGATGCTGCCCAAAACCACCGACG
>JANLWR010000306.1:0-1815 GCA_031364625.1 Deinococcales bacterium
TTGACGACATCGGCGGACAAGCCTTTTGGGGCTTTGATCGTGTACTTTTCGGGTTGCGACCAGCCGTATTCGTAACCGTCGTTGATTTTGGCGACTTCTGGGTTGGGTAGGTTGTCGGTGTACTGTGTCATGACGTGCCTCCTCGAGAGATTTAATCTGCGGCGTTAAAAACTGGTTTGGGCAGGCTGGCGGCGTACTCTTTGACCCATTCGTAACCCTGAGCCTCGAGTTTGGTGGCAAGGCTCTTGTCGCCGGTTTGCACGATGCGCCCGTCCACCATGATGTGAACCTTGTCGGGTTCGATCATGTCGAGGATGCGTTGGTAGTGCGTGACGATGAGTGCAGAGAAATTCTCACCGCGCATGGCGTTGACACCTTGGCATACGACTTTTAACGCGTCAATGTCAAGTCCTGAATCGGTTTCGTCCATGATGGCAATGCTAGGCTCGAGCATCAGCATTTGCAGGATTTCGTTGCGTTTCTTCTCGCCGCCCGAAAAGCCTTCGTTTAAGTAGCGGTTGACCCAGCTTTCGTCCCATTGCAACAATGCCAGGGACTTTTGGAGCTTGGTGTAGAACGCCATAAATTGCACCTCTTCGCCAGTGCGGGCTTGAATCGCAAGGCGCAAAAAGTTGGCGACGGTCACACCAGGAATTTCGACTGGGTACTGGAACGCCAGGAAAACACCTTTTCGGGCGCGTTCGTCGGCTTCCATGCTAAGGATGTTCTCGCCGTCAAGCAGAACTTCGCCGCGTTCGACCAGGTACTCTGGAGCGCCCGCAATGACTTTGGCGAGGGTACTTTTGCCGTTGCCATTGGGTCCCATGATGGCGTGAATTTCGCCGCGTGGAATGGTTAAATTCACACCGTGCAGGATCATTTCTCCATTGACGCTAGCCCATAAATCTTTGATGACGAGTTCTTTCATGTTTTCTCCAAAACCTCGAGTTGTTGTGTCTTGCTCGAGGTTGATTGATATGCTGGGTCATTCCGCAATTGAGAATGATTCCTAACTGACACTAGATTACACCGATAAACAGGGATTCTCAAGTGCTTTAGTCAGGATTGAGAAGCCTTGAGTTTTGTGACCTGCAACTGAACCAATTCTCAGCTTTGGGCGTATCGTTTAATGATGAATACGAACCCTCAAAATTTGGAAACCGCCACCTTTGGCGGAGGTTGCTTTTGGTGTCTCGAGCCTTTGTTCGATAACTTCAAGGGCGTGACCGATGTGGTGAGCGGTTATGCGGGTGGACATAAAGTTAACCCGACCTATCAGCAGGTTTGCTCTGAAACCACGGGTCATGCCGAGGTGATTCAGGTCAAGTTTGACCCGAGTGAGGTCAGTTACCAAGAGTTGCTCGAGGTTTTTTTCACGATGCACGACCCAACCACACTCAACCGTCAGGGGAATGACGTTGGCGAAAGCTACCGTTCGATCATTTTGTATCACAATGCCGCCCAACTCGAGACAGCAAAAAGCGTGATTGCCAACCTCGAGCAACTTAAACTCTGGGATCACAAGTTTGTCACGCAACTCGAGCCTTACACGGTTTTTTATGCTGCCGAGGATTATCACCAAGAGTATTTTGCCCGAAATCCAGGGCAGGGTTACTGCCGCATTATTGTCGCGCCCAAAGTCGCCAAGTTCCGCAAGATGTTCCTCGAGAAACTGAAAGTTTAGGTAGATTCCCCGAAAAATATGTTGACCTTCGAGAAACCAGAAGTATCGATTAAAAAACCTCAAATCCGTAGGGTGCGCTTCTTGACCCTGACTACAGCACCTAACGGGCTTGGGTCGCTTCTTGACCCTGA
>JANLWR010000331.1:0-1939 GCA_031364625.1 Deinococcales bacterium
GTTGACCATCCTCGAGCGAACTGTCCGCTTTTGTATCATCGGTATGGTCGTTGGCGTATTTTTGTGGCTCGAGCGGTAAGATTTTAAGCAATTCGCTTTTTAAATTTGTGTTCTGTGCGTATTGGAGCAGCTTTGAAGGTACATTCTCACTCGTTTTAATTTCGCCGTTTTGCTGCCAAATCGCGCATTGTTGGCGGTCAAACGCGGTAAGAATATCTTGTGCAGTACGCATTATTTACGATCACCGCCCCGCGCAGCACGTGCTTCCTCGAGTTCGGGCATCGTCCAAAACTCGAGGCATGGCTCGCAAGCAAAACCAATTGTTGCAAATCCATCACGCTCGAGCGACGCGTGTGTAGCCCAACGCTTGCTACACGCGCACAAACGCAGCGGACGACCTTCAAAAGCGTCGAAACAGTGGTCAATCGTTGCGCCCTCGGCGATTGCATCCAAGTCGATTTTGTAGGCTGCCAGCGCAGTCGCTGCCCAATCCGCGAAACCTTGCAGCATCTCGAGTTTGCCACCCTCAAAGCTAAGCTGTACACCGCCCAATTTTTGCCACGCTTTGACTGCATCCCGCAAATCCTGCGGCATGTCAGGCACGGGCTTTTGCTCGATTTTGGGGTGTGGCTTACTGCGACGCTTCCCATTTTTTGGGGTGCTTGCCATGCCAGCATCGTGTAGCACACGTTGCGCGGCATCTCGAGGTGACATTTTTTCAACTTTGGTAAGCCATGCCCAAATGCCATAAAATTCGTTCGTGACGTGATCTACCACGTATTGATAGCTCGTTTTTGATGTGCGGATGCTGCAATTGTAATCTTGCCCACCACGCCAAACAGCGGGAAACCGACCACCACGCATTTGTACACCGTGCCGCTCGAGGTAGGGCAGCACGTAATCACAAAGATTTACCCGCTCGAGTGCGGTAGCGAGATCATCACTGCCTTGATGTGATACACTCGAGGTAGACCCCGACTCGCCTTGCCACAGGCGGGTCATTTTTGTACCTCGAGCGCGAAAAACACGCAGCTCATGCTTCACCAAGATATTTGCGGATTTCAAAATCCGAAACCAAAATTTTGCGAGAAGTGCCAAGGTTGCGAAAAACCCCGCGCCTGACAAGTTTTTGTACTTCATCGCGTCCAACTCCGAGGATCGCACGGATTTCGTTCGTGTCTCGAGTACGGCGCTCGAGGGTCGGTGTGCTTACTTTTGCGCGTGTGCTTTCGTCCATGTTTGTGCTCCTTTGGTAGCGCTCGGTTTAAATCGTCTGCGCTATGCTTTGAGCCTAAAAAGGAGTGCGGTCAGGAAACAAAGTAATAAAATTAAAAACACCGCGCATTGTGCGCGGTATGTACTCCGAAAAATAGATTAATGCGTCTTAGACGGTTCAAATAGAGTCAATAGTTTTCTCCAAAATCTAGTTAGCGTGGAAACTATTGACTTAAGATTAACCTACAGCCGTTTCTAAAGATTACCTGACTGAATACCTCGAGATTCGATCACCCGGGTTTGGATGGTTAAAACTCGGTGCATAAATGATGGAGCTAACCAGCCTGTGGGCTTACCTTGCAAGTACAATCGCATTTAAGGCACGTCCGAACCTGAGTGACCCAACCAGACCCGTTCGAGCAACCTCAACTCGAACGGGATGAACTATCACAATTCGACATCAGACACTCGAGCAATCTCGAGCAGATAAGCAGCGACCTTCAAAGCCTTCTTTGTTCCCCGACCAAACTCATCCACAAAACCAAATTCAACTGCCGCAACAGGAAAGCCAGTGCTCACAGGCAAACTCGGATCATTCGAGAGTTTCAAATTCAACACCAAATCAATAAACGTATCCACACCACCAAACGCACCAAACAAACCACTCAGATCACCAGGCGCAACACTCGAGGTTGAATCAATCGCCTCTTGAATCGCTGTTGCC
>JANLWR010000384.1:0-12073 GCA_031364625.1 Deinococcales bacterium
CTGACGAAGAGTTGCTTGCAGATCGGCATCACTGCTCTCGCGCTTGCGCCGAGGCAATCAGGGTTCACCGGCACGTCGCGCCAACATCAAGGCACGTGACGAAAGCCTGCAACTCAAAACCCGTATCGACGAGGACAACAAGCGCGAACGCGACGCGATCCTCGCCGAGCGTGACGGCATCAAATCCGAGCGTGAGAGCATCAAATCTGAGCGTGAGGAAGCCCGGCTCGAGACTGAACGATTAAGCCGGCGCGGGGAACAACTCGACGCTCGAGCCGCAAAACTGGACGCGCTGGAAGAGAAAATCTCGAGCGATGAAAAGCGTTATCAAGAACTGCTGGTGCAAGCCGACGCCAAAATTCATGAAGCCGAACGCAAACTTTACGAAGTTGGCGAGCTTTCACGCGAAGCCGCCCGTGAAATGATTCTCGAGAAACTCGATCATGAGCTTGAAGAAGAGAAAGGTGTGCGCGTCAAAGTCATGCTCGAGAAGGTCAACCTCGATGTCAAACGCCGCAGCCAGAGCATCATTGCCCAAGCGATTCAACGTTCTGCCTCCGAGACCACCGCCAGCATGGCGGTCAGTGTCGTGCCGATTCCTTCAGACGCCATGAAAGGTCGGATCATCGGACGTGAAGGACGCAACATTCGCGCCTTTGAAAGCCTGACCGGTGTGGACTTAATCATTGACGATACCCCAGAAGCCGTGATTCTCTCGAGCTTCAACCCGATTCGCCTCGAGGTTGCCGTCAAAGCTTTGGAGCAACTGGTGACCGACGGGCGCATTCATCCGACCCGCATCGAAGAAGTCGTTGCCAAAGCGCAAGACGAAATGAAAACCTACATTCTCGAGCGCGGCGAGGAAGCCGCGATTGAAGCCAATGTTGTGGGGTTAAAACCAGGCTTGCTGCAATTGCTGGGACGGATGCACTTCCGCTCGAGTTATGCGCAGAACGTTCTCAAGCACAGCATTCAGGTGGCGCACCTGACCGGCATCATGGCGGCAGAACTTGGCTTGGACGCCACCTTGGCGCGTCGCGCTGGTTTGCTGCACGACATCGGTAAAAGCATTGACCGCGAAATCGAGGGCACGCACGTTGAGATTGGCATCAACCTGGCTAAACGCTTCGGCGAACCTTTTGAAGTCATTGACGCCATCGCCCACCACCACGACCCAGAAAACGGCGAGAGCGTCTTTAGCGTTCTGGCTGCCGCCGCCGATGCCATCAGCGCCGCCCGACCAGGCGCACGCCGTGAAGACCTCGAGACGTATGTCAAACGCCTTCAGCAACTCGAGACGATTGCCACCAGCTTCCCAGGCGTTTCGGGCGCTTACGCAATTCAGGCGGGACGCGAGGTGCGCGTGATCGTGCAACCCGAAAAAGTCTCAGATTCCAAAGCCGCCTTGATCGCTCGAGAAATCGCGGGACGGATTGAACAAGACATGGAATACCCAGGGCAGGTGCAGGTCACGGTGGTGCGTGAAAGCCGCAGCGTCGAATACGCCAAGTAGAACTCGAGTTTAGAATTTTCAGTGTCGCCAGGTGTTTTGACTGGCGACACTTTTAATACTCAACCCAAACAGCGATGCCAAGCCACAAGATCATCGGGGAATGCCAGACAAGCTGCATCTTGATTTGGTTTCAGCGTAAAACTTGTCAAATACCGATCAAATTGAGGATCACGGTACACCTCGAGTTGCTTGTTTTCAATGTCCAAAATCCAATACTCCAGAATTCCATCTCGGGCATAAAGTGGCAATTTATACTGACGGTCACGCTCTAAAGTTGAATCCGCAACTTCGATCAGCAAGTAAACGTCGCCTGGTTCGGGAATGTCTTGACGCGGTAAATCCGAACGCACCAAAACAATGTCAGGGTCAGGTCTACCATCTTGAGGCAATCGAATTATGCTTTGATTGGCGACCAAAGCTCGAGCACCAAATTGCAACAAAAGTAATTTGTGCAGTTCATAAAGCGTATGCCAATGGGCAGAATTCACTTCGGGCTTCCTGACAATCTGACCATCGAGCAATTCAATACGGTCTTCGTTGTTGAATACCCCAAGTTGCCAAAGTTGGTCGTAACGTTCCCCAGAAAAACGCAGCAGTTCTGGGATTCCGTGTTTGGGAATATCTGTCTGCATTTGGTTCACAGTTTTAAGATAGTGGTAACAACCTAAGCTGTCAAGGCAATAGAACAACATCCTCAAGCCCAAGCTTCAAAGCTCTAGTTTTACAGGTTATTGAACGGGTTTTGTTGAATTATAGTCTAGACTTTAATCGAGACTTTTGCTAAACTCGAGACCCGATGCCGTTCTTGCAAGCCCGACACCCAAATCGACTGACCTCAGAACACACAATACTGATTGAAAACTTGCTCGAAATGGCATTGTCTGGTCATCAAGAAGCAGTCAATGCGATTGTAGAAATGTTGACAGACGTTCATATTTTTGGAATAAGTTCAAGGTTTGCCCAAAAACTTAAGAACACGCCGCTTTGGGAACTCAAAACACGCTCTCGAGGTGGTTTAAAAGGCGGAGCGCGTGTCTATTTCTTTGTGGTTAACGAGGAATTAATTGTTGTAAACGCAGAATATAAAACGGGCAATGATCCAAACCAACAAAAACTTTTTGAAGCAATCATTGTATTGCGTGCATACTTGAATCGAATTCAGGTTGTTGAAAGGAACATAAATGTCTAGAGCCACACGTGCAGAGTTAAAAGCACAATTTAAATTTGATGACGCGCAAGCCAAAGAAATGTTTCAAATGCTTTCCGTCTTTACCGACGAAGAAATCGAAACAGGTCGTTTCAGCTCTGGCAATCCACCCATTGGACTTGTTGTTCCCGCAAGCTCGGAGCATTTCAAAACCGAGTTTGAAAAAACCCTACTTGTAGCAAATCTTAAAAACGCATTGGCTCGAGCACGGGCAAACCGCAAAATTACCCTGAAAGAAGTGGCTGCCAAAGAAGGAATCAGCCTTCCTCGAGCGCAACAAATCGAAAATGCTCAGACAAAACTCGAATTGCAAACACTTGTGCGTCACGCGGCAGCGCTTGATTACTCGGTCAGCATTACACTGACACCGAAAGATGGATTAGGCGAGACAATTACCACAAAATTAAGCTACCCCTGACTTCAAGTTTTCTCATTTAAAAATCCAATAATCGCCTCGCACACGGCTTCGCGTTCCATGTCCCAGAACATTTCATGCCCCGAATTCTGCAACCACTTGATACTTTTATCAACACTTCCCAGTTTCTCGAGCGCCAGTTCGGCGGCGGCAGGTGGAATCACCTGGTCTTTAAGCGAATGAATCACCAAAGCAGGGCATTTGATCAACTCGAGTTTTGGCACGCTGAGTTTTGCCATCGTGTACAACTCGGCAAAGGCGGCTGTCGGGAAACCCTTGTAGGTCACGGCAAGTCGGTCTGATTCTTCACGCAATGCTGGATCAAGTACGCTCGAGCCGCTGCCAGGATTCCATTTGACAAAGTTTTTTAAGAGTGGCGCGATACCTGCCATTGGGTTGGAAAATTTTAAGGCGGGCGCTACCAAAACAACGGCTGCAACGTCGGGTTTCTGGGAGGCGAGCTGAATTGCGGCTACTGCCCCCATTGAATGCCCAACCACCGCCACATTGCCTTTTTTCTCTTTAAGTCTCGAGTATGCGCTGATGGCATCTTCAACCCAGTCTTGCCAGCGCACACCGATCAAATCCTCGCGTTTGGTGGCATGACCACGCAGCACCGGAATCTCGTACTCGTACCCCTCACGTTGAAAATAATGTTCAATAAAATCTACGGTTTTGGGTTGAGCCGTAAAACCATGAAGCATCAAAACTGCTGTGTCTCGAGCAACCGCCATATTTTTACCCCCTGATCTCTCGAGAATACATGAAAAACCCTCGAGATAACCGAATTTTTAGGTCAGTTCGGTTCATCACGGATGGAAAGCAGCGCATCGCGGTATTCGCTGGGCAAAGCTTCAGACAGTTGCGTGACTTTGTTGTAGGTTTCTTGTCCCAAAAGCGCGATCAGCGAATCCTGCCCTGTACTCTCGAGGATGCGTTCAATTTCACCTTGGGTGGCATCGCCAGTGCGTGGTGAGTAGAAGCACCCTTGTTTTTCACACGGCGAACTTTTTCAGGCTAAGAAACACTTGCTACTCGAGTTAAACGAGTTGAGGCTCGATTGGGCTTTCAAGGGTGAATTCGATATTAAGGTTCTCTTCAATCATTGGTTTGTAACGTGGGGAGTTCGCTTTGATTTGGGTGCTTGGCCTCCCGCGCGAATCGGTTTTAGGGTCGTCCACGATGAGTAGGCTGGCGGTGACGAGGTGAGTTTTGATAACTTGCCCTCGCTCGTCCATTGGGAGGTCTTTTAAGCCTGCTACACGGTTAGCGGCTAAGTCTTTTAGCTTGGCAGGGTTTAACATCCAATCGGTTAAACAATCCCAAATGATTTGCTCTAGAATGTCAGCGCGAACGCCGCGCATGAGGCAACCACGATCTTTGCCAGTGTGACTCGAGCAACGGTAATAAGGCATTCCTTTGGATTTTTCACCGCACATCACATGACCGCATCGACCACAATGAAGCAAACCTGAGAGAATGTACTCTTGAGTTCGATTCTGCCCTCCGTGTTCACCAATGCTGTCAATGAGCACCGCTTGCTCTGGGGTGATAATGGCAGGGCAAGCGCCCTCGGCTTGCACGTTCTTACCGTTGCTGATGCTCCAGCCGAAAGCCATTGTTCCCCTGTACGTTGGGCGGTTGAGAATATCGCGAATGGTGGTGCGATTCCATTGCGTTTTCCGTGCGCGAACACCCATTGCAGTTAATTCTTGAGCTATCGTGCGCATACTAGTGCCTTCAATGTAACGCGTGACCATGTATTGAACGCGTTTGGCTTCTTCTTCGTGAATCTCGAGCACATAACGACGTTTTGATCCCGTGTGAATTGCCTTCTTGCGGTAGCCGTAAGGGGCTGTCCCGTGCGCCCAATGTCCTGCTATGGTTTGCGTGACGCGTCCAGCGTGAACATTCTCGAGAAAGTGTTTCATGACTGCCTCCAAAGATATTGATATCATAGCAGAGGTCACAACACGTTACCTCGTTAGATGTTTCAGCTTCTTAACTGAAAACACATCTCGAGAATACAAGAAAAAACCTCAGATGTGAGGCTCGAGGGAACACGAAAATTTGATTTTTGTGTGAAACTCAAATTAATAAGGCTCATCACGAATCGAAAGCAGTGCGTCACGATCTTTTTCGGGTAATGCTTCTGATAATCGCATGATGTGGTTATACGTGTCCTGCCCCATGAGCGCAATCAATGAGTCCTGACCCGTACTCTCGAGGATGCGTTCAATTTCGCCCTGGCTGGCGTCGCCCGTGCGTGCCGAGTACAACATACCGCGACACACAGCAACTGCTTTGGCAAGAACTGCGATGGCTCGGTCAGAATCGTAGGTCATGGTTTAATCCTCAGCTCGAGTGACTGCCATATTGTTTTCCATGCCTCAAGATTACATGAAAAAACCTCGAGACAGCTTCTCGAGGTTTAACTGGTGCGCCCAGCAGGACTCGAACCTGCGACCGTCAAGTTAGAAGCTTGATGCTCTATCCGGCTGAGCTATGGGCGCAAAACCGACTGTGACTTTAAGGCATTTTGACGCTGAATTCAAGCTCGAGCGGAGGTATTCTATTACACCTTTGGCTTGGCTTAAAAGTGCTAGATTGACGGCATGACAGCCGTAATGAATCAACCAAAAACCAACAACGACATTCGCATCACCGATACGGGTGCTCAAAAAGCGCTCGAGATCATGAGCAAAAACGGCAAGGAACACGCTGCCGTTCGGGTTTTCGTTAAATCTGGCGGGTGCAGCGGTTACAGTTACGGCATGGCAATCGATGACCGCACGCTCGAGGGAGATTCGATGTTTGAATCCAACGGGGTGCGACTTGTCGTGGACCGTGCCAGTTTGCCATTTGTTCAGGGTGCACTGGTGGATTACCTCGAGACGATGATGGGCGGCGGCTTTAGCGTGGTCGAAAACCCGAACGCGACCAGCAATTGCGGCTGTGGACATAGCTTCCGTACCGACGGCGCGGTAGCCCCCGAGGGTGAGGGCGCGACCGCCTGTCATTGAAATTGGTGTTGCCATCTTGACGGGTGCTTTCTCGAGCACCCGTTTTTCCTTGATCTGAGATACCTCTGACACTGTTTTGTCACGATTGCGTAACAATGAAGGTCGATGCAAACGTTTTCGTTGACATAAGTGTACCGTCCAACATATCCTTTCACATCAACGCCCGTTGGACTCAGTTCAGATTCCATATCTGGCGACGATTTATTTTTAAGGAGGACGTATGAAGAAAAAATGGTTAACTGCATTTGGTGTCGTGGCGCTCGGTGCAGTGGCGTTCAGCCCAATGGCATTGGCGGGCGCTTCAGACAATTCATTGATTCTGGGTACAACCCAACAACCTTCGGCACTCGAGCCGTTCGTCAACAACCAAGCGATTTCGGCAGAAGTCATCGGTTGGCTGTACGCGGGCTTGACTTACTTTGACCAAAACGGGGTATTGCAACCCGATTTGGCAAGTGAAGTCCCGTCCGAGAAAAATGGCGGCGTCAAACTGACCAAAAACGCGGCGGGCGATGTAACCGCGCAAACCATTCGTTGGAACATCCGCGCCGGTGCGAAATGGTCAGATGGTCGTCCGATCACCACCGCCGACATGAAATTTGCTTACGACGTGTTCGGTGACGAGCGCCTTCCAGTTGCCAGCCGTGACAATTATCCTAAAACCATGAAGGTCGTTGACGACAACACCTTCGAGGTGACATACGACCCGCCGTATCTGTTCGCCACCGCCGCACCGAGTTTTGTGGCAAATTTTGTTCCACCAGCCCATATCTGGAAACCACTCTGGGATCGTGCGACGGCGTTAATGCAAGGCAAACCCAAGGAGCAACAACTCGAGATCATTCAAAAAGAATTCTTGGGTGCAGCCATCGCCACCAGCCGTCAAGGACCAGTGGTGACATCTGGAC
This sequence comes from Deinococcales bacterium, assembly GCA_031364625.1. Classification (GTDB taxonomy): domain Bacteria; phylum Deinococcota; class Deinococci; order Deinococcales; family JAAFIG01; genus JANXTZ01. The sequence goes on from JANLWR010000384.1 coordinate 7,067, forward strand.
CATTCAAATTCCAAAAATGGCAACGCGACCAAAGCTGGACGCTGGTGCGCAACAGCAATTACTGGCGCAACAACCCGCAGATGGTTGACCGCCTGATTTACAAATTCTTCCAAAAGACCGACACGCTTCAAGTCAACGTGCTGGCTGGGCAAGTCGATGCCACCTCGAGCGTCGGGCTTGTTGCCTCTGCGACCACGATCAAAACCTTAAAAGATGCTGCAAGGGGTTTGTACAGCGTGTTCACACCAAAAACTGCCCTGTGGGAACACTGGGATGTCAACCAATTTGACAAAGTGCAAGAGGTCAAAGACCTTGGCTTGAACGACGTGCGAACCCGTCAAGCCCTGGTGTACGGCATTGACCGCGAAACCGTGACCAAGGACTTGCGCGGCGGCACAGCCCGTGTTTCAAACAATGTGGTCAACAGCCTTTCCAACGTCTTCACCACCCAAGGCATCAACACTTACGATTACAACCCAGAAAAATCCAAGCAACTGCTTGCCGCAATGGGCTGGAAACCAAGTTCGGACGGCATCATGGAACGCAGCGTGGACGGCAAAACCGTCAAATTCGTGCTCGAGTACGTGACCACCGCCGGCAATGCCGTGCGCGAACGCGATCAACAATTTTACAAAGACAACCTGAGGAAAATCGGCATCGACGTGAAATTCAACAACGCCCCCTCAAGCGTGGTCTTTGACGATGCGTTTATTGCCCAAGCCAGCAACGGCAAGTGGAAGGGTCTGTTCCAATTTGCTTACGTCCAACAACCGCTGACCGAAGACCTCGGCTTGTACTACTGCGACGATCCAAGCTCCAAGTCCGTCAAAGACAACGTTCCAACCGCCGATAATGGTTTTGCTGGGCAAAACATTGGTGGCTGGTGCAACGCCGAATTCGATTCGCTGTGGGACAAAGCCCGCCGTGAATTTGACGTGGACGCCCGCAAAGCAATCCTCGCCAAAGCCCAAGTCATCTGGAACCGCGAATTGCCAGCCATTCCATTGTATGAGCGTACCGACCTGTACACCGCACGCAACGGCTTAATGAATTATACCTGGAATGCCAACACCCGTTATCCCAGCAACCTTGGCTGGCTGGTCGGTTGGAAGCAACGCGGCGCGAAAGAAACCATCCCAATGAAGTAAGCAGATTCTCGAGCGAAACAAAACGGGGCAGATGTTAAGGTCTGCCCCAAGCTCGAGGTTTTGGTAGACCCATTTTTTTAGTCCAAACCCCAATCTCAACGGATAGGATTCCCAAAATGCTCCTGTACACCTCGAGACGCTTGATCGGCATGATCCCACTGCTCTTAGCCATCAGCATGGCGATCTTTGGTTTGGTTCAATTGCAACCGGGTGACTTTATTGACGAGTTAAAGCTTGCCAATCCCAAAATGACCATTGCCGACGTGGCACGGCTGCGTCACGATTACGGTCTGGATCAACCCTGGTACGTGCAATACGGCAAATGGTTGTCAAAAGCCGCCGTTTTGGACTTCGGGGTGTCTCGAGAGAACGGTTATATTTCCGCCACAGAATATGTCTTTCAACAACGACTGCAAAACACCTTAAAACTGACCACCATGTCGTTTATATTATCCTTGCTGGTTGGTTTGCCCATCGGAATTTACGCGGCGGTCAAGCAGTACAGCATTTTGGATTACGTCACCACCTTCTTGTCATTTGTCGGTTACAGCGTGCCGGTCTTCTGGCTCGGCATCATGATGTTGCTGCTTTTTGGGGCAAAACTCAAATGGTTTCCAACCGACGGAATGCAATCCGAAGGCGTCAGCATGACAGTCGAATCAGATGAAAAGTTTGACCTCAACGGTCAAGTTTTAAGTGTCAGCAAAAACAACCAAGGGCAGCCCGTGATTACCGTTGGTGTTTACAACGAGACCAGCAAACAAGACCAACCCACAGCCGTCACTCTGCCAGCAGGCATCGAAAATTATCCCAAAGTTGGCGATTACGTCTCGCCAGGGCAAGCCATGGGCAGCCGTGTGACCCTGCAAAGCTGGTGGAATTACGCCAAAGACGCACTCTGGCATTTGGTCTTGCCCGTGATTGCCCTGTCACTGATTCAAATTGCCAGTTGGACTCGTTTTATGCGAGCCAGTTTACTCGAGGTGGTCAATCAAGATTTTGTCAGAACCGCACGCGGCAAAGGTTTAACTGAGCGCGTCGTGATTTACAAACACGCACTTCGCAACGCCCTGATTCCAATCGTGACGCTGGTTGGGCTTTCAATTCCTGGTGTTTTAAACGGTGCCGTCTTAACCGAAAGCGTTTTTAACTGGCCCGGTATGGGAACAGCCCTACTCTCGAGCGTGGTGCAAAAAGATTACAACGTTGCGATGGTGATTTTGATGATGCTGGCGATTGCCACCCTCGCATCAAATTTGCTGGCAGATTTGGTTTATGCGCTGGTAGACCCAAGAATTCGCTACAATTAAAAAATTAGAACCAAAAATAATATTGCAAAACTCGAGAAATGGTCACTTGCGAGGGTGAACACGAGGTTCACCCCTACGCCATAAACCATAAACATTTTGAATCTCGAGCAATTCAAAAAATCAAGAATCAAAAACTCGAGGACAACATGAGCCTAACAACCGCCGCAACACCACCCAAACGTAAAGAAGAAAACAAAACTTGGCAGCGTTTCAAAAAACACCGCCTTGCCATGTTCTCGATGGTCGTGCTGGGATTATTGTTTTTCGTATCCATTTTTGCGCCACTCATCGCACCGTTCTCGCCCACCTTAAACGAAACCTCGAACACCTGGGCGCAGCCAGGCGGACGACATTTAATGGGAACAGACGACCTAGGACGCGATGTTTTCAGTCAACTCTTATACGCAGGTCGTGTTAGCTTACTAATCGGCGTCGCTGTCGCGCTTTTATCGGCACTGATTGGTGTGACCCTCGGCACAATCGCTGGTTATTACAGCGGTCAACCCATAATATTTTCAGTCGGTTTACGCTCGAGTTTACTTAAAGAGCAACAACGACTTGAAGGCTCGAGTTTCTGGTTGAAAAACGGCTTGAAATGGCTGATCTGGGCAGGTGTGATCGCGTTTACGCTACTCGTCACCAGTCAGTTCGCCGCCACCTACTCTGGTGTTGGTGTGTTCATTGCCTGGATTGTTGGCGTTGGGCTGTCCTTGACGATTGCGTATTTCGCCTTTATCCAAGCCATTGTCGTGGACATCGACAACATCATCTCGAGGTTCATTGACGTCATGCTCTCCTTGCCTCAAATTCCGTTTTTGCTTATTCTGTCTGGTTTGCTCGCCAACCCCGATGTCAAACTCGGCGGCGTGCTCGATTCGATCTTTGGTTCGGCGCGACCAATTGTCTTGATTATTTTTGTGCTGGTGCTTTTCGGTTGGCTCGGCACTGCCAGGGTGATTCGTGGTCTGGTTTTAAGCCTTCGGCAACGCGAATTTACCGACGCCGCCAAAGCATTAGGCTCGAGCGACTGGCGCGTGATGATTCGCCACATTCTGCCCAACGCCGTCGCGCCAATCATTGTTCAAGTGACCTTGGATGTTGGCAACAACATCATCTCCGAAAGCGCACTCTCTTTCTTGGGTTACGGCATCCCTCGAGACATTCCGTCATGGGGCAACATGCTCTCGAGCGCCCAAGAAGCGATTTTTCAAAATCCGCTCGCCTCTTTTTGGCCTGGATTATTTATTCTGCTGACCAGCCTGAGCATCAACTTTTTGGGTGATGGTTTGCGTGACGCGCTCGACCCTCGCAGTAGACTTTGAAAACAGTAGTTGCTTTGTCTACCCTCTCTTGACCATAAACTTGCACCTAACAGGCATGGTCGCTCATCCCCGACCCTCTTGACCCCAAACGTGCACCTTGCGGGCGGGGTCGCCTTCTCCCAACATCAGGAGAAGGGAGTTTTGGTTCTACCTCGAGAGGCGAAAATACTGTGTTCTTAAATTAACTCGCATTCGATGACGTTTTAGCCATAAAAGTCCTATGATGCAAAATATCAAATACGACTCGAGGGACGCTTGAGTTTTCGGAGGACAGCATGAACAAGAAATCATGGCTCGAGGGCGTGTACCAAAAAGCCAATCAAAAATTCCCAGAACGCGATGTGCTGTTCTCGAGCATGGGCGGCATCGAACCCGAGCCAATTTACACCCGAGATGATCTCGAGCATTTAGAATCCGACGAAAAACTGGGGATGCCTGGCGAGTACCCGTTCACCAGGGGCGTGCAACCCAGCATGTACCGCGCCAAACTCTGGACGATGCGAATGTTCGCGGGTTTTGGCAGTGCCGAACAAACCAACGAGCGCTTTCACGCGCTCTTGGAGGCGGGTCAGACGGGTTTGAGCACCGCCTTTGACCTTCCAACCCTGATGGGTTACGACAGCGACCACATCATGGCTCGTGGTGAGGTCGGCAAGTGCGGGGTTGCCGTCTCGAGCCTAGCCGATATGGAAGTATTATTTCGCGGGGTCAACCTCGAGACGGTTACTACCAGCATGACGATCAACTCGCCAGCCAGCGCCATCTGGGCAATGTACTTGGCAAACGCCGAAAAGCAAGGGTTTAAGCTCAGTAATCTGGGCGGCACGATTCAGAACGATATTTTAAAAGAATTTATTGCCCAAAAAGAATTTATTTTCCCGCCCGAACCCAGCGTCAAACTGGTAATTGACACCTTTGAATGGTCGCCAAAGTTTGTGCCCAAATGGAATTTCATCAGCGTCTCGGGCTATCACATCCGCGAGGCGGGCGCGACCAACGTCCAAGAACTCGCGTTTACCCTGGCAGATGGCTTCCATTACGTCGAACAGGCGCTGGCAAGGGGTTTGGACATTGACGAATTCGCACCGCGCATCAGTTACTTTTTTGATGTTCACAACGACTTTTTTGAGGAAATCGCCAAATTTCGTGCCGCCAGAAGAATTTACGCCAGTGAGATGCGCCACCGTTACGGCGCAAAAAACCCGAAATCCTGGATGCTCCGCACGC
>JANLWR010000396.1:0-2747 GCA_031364625.1 Deinococcales bacterium
GCATGGCGCTGGTGGTACTGACCATGTTTCACTTGTTCAAGAATTACATCATTGTCTCCGAACTCGAGTGGGATTGGATCAGCGTGGTCGGCAAATACTCCGAAGTCACCGAACGCCTGTACCTGCTGGCATTGCTGGCACTTGGCTTGACCCACGGCACAAACGGTTTACGTTACGTGATTGACGACGCCACCGCCAGAAACCCCGTCGCACGATTTTGGGTTAAAAGCTTGGCTTACAGCGTGATCGGCGTCATTTTAGTTTTTGGCATTCTGGCATTGTTCATCAACGTTCCAGCCCCAACCCCAGGGCAGTAAATCGTCTTCTCGAGAAACCATAAGAGGTCAACGCAATGAAAGCACACAAATACGATGTGATCGTGGTCGGCGCGGGCGGTAGCGGTTTGATGGCGGCACTTTATGCCACCAAAAACGCCACCGGCAGCGTTGCCGTCATCAGCAAACTTTATCCAACCCGTTCGCACACCGGCGCAGCCCAAGGCGGCGTTGGCGCGGCGCTCGGCAACGTGGACGAAGACCACTGGGAATGGCACATGTTCGACACCATCAAGGGCGGCGATTACCTGACCGACCAGGATGCTGCCGAAATCTTCGCCAAAGACGTGATCGAAGCCGTTTTGGAACTCGAGCACATGGGACTGCCTTTCTCGAGGCTTCCAAACGGCAAAATTGCGCAGCGTAGGTTCGGTGGTCACACCAAAGAATTTGGCAAAGCCCCAGTTCACCGCGCCTGTTATGCCGCCGACCGCACGGGTCACATGATTTTGCAAACCCTGTACCAACAGAGCATCAAAGAGGGCGTGACCTTCTTTAACGAGTATCTGGTGCTCGATTTGATTCTCGAGACTGACCCCGACGGCAAGAAAGTTTGCAAGGGTGTCGTCTCGATGGAAATGGCAACCGGCGAGATTCATACCTTCCACGCCAAATCGGTGGTGCTGGCAACGGGCGGCAACGGGCGAATGTTCAAAGTCACCAGCAACGCTCACGCGCTCACGGGCGACCTGACGGGCATTGCCTACCGTCGCGGCATTCCGCTCGAGGACATGGAATTTTACCAATTTCACCCGACTGGCTTGTACAAACTGGGCGTGCTGTTAACCGAAGGTGTGCGCGGCGAGGGCGGCATTTTGCGCAACGGCAACGGCGAACGTTTCATGGAACGTTACGCACCAACCATCAAAGACCTTGCCCCAAGGGACATTGTTTCGCGCAGCATGTACATGGAAATCCGTGAAGGGCGCGGCGCAGGACCAAACAAAGACTACATTCTGCTCGATGTCACGCACATTGACCCGAAGATTCTCGAGGAACGCCTGCCAGACATCATGGATTTCAGCCGCACGTACTTGCGGGTCGAACCGACCAAAGAACCCGTGCCGATTCAACCCACCGCGCATTACACGATGGGCGGTATCCCAACCACGATTGATGGTGAAGTGATTTATGGCACGACCAATCAGGAACTTGTTCGCGGTTTGTACGCCGCCGGAGAGGTCGCCTGCGTCAGTCTTCACGGCGCAAACCGTCTCGGTACAAACAGTTTGGGCGATCTGATCGTGTTCGGCAAACGTACCGGGATGGCAGCCGCAAAATACGCCAACCGAACCGAACTCGAGCCAATCACCGACGATGCCGACAAACGCACCGAAGATTATGTGGCAAAAATCAAAAACTCGAGCGGCGCGGAAAGTGTCAGTAAAATTCGCACTGAGTTGCAACAAACCATGCAGGACAACGCCAGCGTCTTCCGCACCGAAGAAACCCTGTCCACTCAAGTCGAAATTCTGAAAACCCTATTTGCCCGTTACGAAAACATTGGCATCACCGACCGTGGCGAACGCTTCAACACCGACCTGATCGAAGCCATCGAACTCGGATTCCTGCTCGAGAATGCCGAAGCTTTCGTTCACAGCGCCTTAAACCGCCGTGAATCTCGAGGGGCGCACGCACGGGAAGATTACAAAGAACGTGACGACGTAAATTTCTTAAAGCACACCATGATTTTTAAGGGTGAGACTGGCAAACCCGAAATCAAATGGAAAGACGTTGTGCTCGGCAAATACGAACCGAAACCAAGAACCTATTAAATTTTGTAGGGGCGCTGCCTCTTGATTATAAAACGCACCTAACGGGCATAATCGCTTGCTGCGCCCTTTGGTGGGAAAGACAAACCAAAATCAAAAACATATGAAAGCTCGAGTTTAAAAGAATTACCGTTCTCCTGGGTGAACACAAGGTTCACCCCTACGACCCCAGAAATCCAAGGAGTGAACATGCAGGTCGTTTTCAAAATCCGTCGTTACAATCCCGAAAAAGACAAGAAACCATACTGGGCGGAATACACGCTCGAGGTGGACAAACGCGACCGTATTCTGGATATTTTGCACCGCATCAAATGGGAAATGGATGGCACGCTGAGTTTCAGGCGTTCGTGTGCGCATGGCATTTGCGGGTCGGACGCGATGCTGATTAACGGGCGCAACCGTTTGGCTTGCAAAGTCTTGATCGAGGATTTGGGGCAGACGATCACCGTCGAACCGATTCGTGGTTTGACCGTCGAAAAAGATTTGATTGTGGACATGAAACCGTTTTTCGAGAGTTACGAGGCGGTGCTGCCGTTTTTCATCAACGACGAACCCGCCCCAGCCCGAGAACGCATTCAAAGCGCGGAAGAACATGCAGTGTTTGAAGCCAGCACCAAGTGTATTCTATGCGCGTGTTGCA
>JANLWR010000746.1:0-2135 GCA_031364625.1 Deinococcales bacterium
TTTACAGAGGCAATACTAGAATTTGATGCCCACCCGCCCAAAAATGACGCCATTCTGGTCAAAGCCCAACACGATTCGCTGCTGGCGCAACTCGAGGATTTAACCGATGAAATCAAAGATTACGAAGCGCTTAAAGGTTCGCAACAACCGCTTGGGCTGGATGAACTCGAGAATTTACCAACGCGCTTAATTCAGACCAGAATCGCTGTTGGTTTAAGTCAGAAAAGTCTGGCGGCAGCGCTTGGGGTCAGTCCGCAACAAGTGCAAAAAGATGAAGCCAGCACGTATCAGAATGCCAGTTACGCTAAATTGCTGCAAGTCGCTCGGATTCTCGAGCGGCATCAAAATGCGTAACAAACTTCATCACGCCTCTTAAACCCAAACTCGAGATTTTAAGCGGCTGTGACTTTTCCGTGCGCTATGGGATTTTGGGTCACTCGAGGAGAAGCAAAACATTCAAAACTGATTGCGCTTCGGAACAGTTAAGATAAAGCCATGTCTGCCAAAGCGCCAAAGTACATCAATTCGTACTACGACACCCTGCATGAAATTGAAATGCACGGCGCATTGACCGAAGGCGCAGTCCGAATCGCATTTCAGAACGTCCTGACCGAAGCCGCAAAAAAACATCACTTTACGGTACTTGCCGAACAACACATCGAACTCGAGGGGAAACGCAAAATTCGGGTGGACGGTGAAATCCGCGATCAGTACAAATTGCGGCGCGGCATTTGGGAAGCCAAAGACACCAGCGACAATTTGGACAATGAGATCAAAAAGAAAATTGCGACAGGCTACCCAAAACACAACACGATTTTTGAAAACACCAAACGCGCCGTGCTTTTCCAGAACGGCGAAATCGTGCTTGACACCGACATCACAAAAGCCGATAACCTCGAGCAACTCCTGCATCAATTTCTGGCGTATACGCAACCACAAATCGAAAGTTTTCATCATGCCGTCACCGAATTCAAACGCCAAATTCCAAAACTCGGTGAAAGCCTGGCGCAAATCATTCAAAAAGCAAAACGGGACAACAAAACCTTCAAAGCAAGCCTCGAGACGTTCTGGGGACTCTGCAAATCGAGCCTCAACCCAAGCACCAAACTCGAGGAAGTCGAAGACATGCTGGCGCAACACTTGCTGACCGAACGCATTTTTCGCAGCGTTTTCAACAACCCCGACTTTGTGACCCGCAACGCCATCGCCCGCGAACTCGAGAAAGTCGTGACCGCGCTGACCAGCAAGAGTTTTTCTCGAGCTGATTTTTTAAGCAACCTCGATTACTTTTACAAAGCCATCGAAGAAGCCGCACGCACGATCAGCGATTACAGCGAAAAGCAATCGTTTTTAAACACCGTTTACGAACAATTTTTTCGCAGTTACAGCACCGACACCGCCGACACCCACGGCATTGTCTACACCCCCGCGCCAATCGTCAAATGGATGGTCGCCAGCGTCGAAAAAGCCTTGCAACAAGAATTTGGCAAATCGTTAAGCGACACAGGCGTTCATGTCCTAGACCCCTGCGTTGGCACTGGCACGTTCATGCTCGAGTTGATGGAACGCATCGGTAACAGCAACCTGCCGCACAAATACGCCCATGAATTGCACTGTAACGAAGTCTTGCTGTTGCCGTATTACATTGCCGCCCAAAATATTGAACACGAGTATTTTGAACGCACCGGCGAGTACAAGCCCTTTGACGGCATTGTTTTTGCCGACACCCTGGACATGAAACGTGTGCAAGCCGATATGTTTGCCCCAGAGAACACCGAACGGATTGCCGCCCAAGAAAAAACCGAGATTTTTGCGATTATTGGAAACCCACCGTACAACGTGGGGCAGAAAAGCGAAAATGATAATAACAAGAATCGAAGTTATCCTGACCTAGAGGGAAGAATCAGAACGACGTATTCAAAACTTTCAAAGGCATCAACTCAAGCAAGAACCCGAAATATGTATACTTTTTTCTTTCGGTGGGCTACAGATAGACTTCAAGGCAGAGATGGAATTATTTGTTTTGTTACACCGAATTCATTTATACATAAAATAGCTTACGATGGTGTGCGTGCATCTTTAGTCCAAGAATTTACTAAAATTTATACTTTTGATCTTGGGGGAAGCGTAAAAGA
>JANLWR010000421.1:0-15971 GCA_031364625.1 Deinococcales bacterium
GCGTGGGATGTCGCCGTGGGAATGGTTAACGGGTTGGGTGTCTGAGGATTGGTTGCAAGCGTTGGTTGTTCCGTTGGGTCGGATGGGAGGGTGGGTCAACATACTTTTAGCCCTATCTCCATGATTTTCGAGTCTTGACAATCAAACCTTAAATGGATTAAAGTTTTCGTAAGCGTTTACGAAAATGGTATTTCTCGAGAATTTGCTCGAGAAATACGCAGCTTGGGCGGACCCTCGAGTTCGTACAGCACAATTGCGCTTGCCGCCCTTTGGGGCAGGAGGAAATATGAAGCATCAAAAGATTGTTCTGGCTGCGGGTGCGATTCTTACGGCTGCTTTGAGCGCCGCCGCTCTGGTCAACGCGCAAAGCGGAGTCACCAAGGTTTCAGTCTGGTTTCACTCTGGTCAAGGTTCAGAACGTGATGCCTTGAACGCCATCATCAAAAACTTCAACGCCACCAGCAAAGACACCATGATCGAAGCCGTTCAACTTCCAGAGGGTAGCTACGACAATCAAGTCAACGCCGCCGCTTTGGCTGGCAGCTTGCCTTGCGTTCTGGATTTTGATGGTCCAAACTTGTACAACTACGCCTGGAGCGGCAAGTTGTTGCCGATTGATAAGTACGTCAATACAGCAACCCGCAACGATTTTGTGGCTTCAATCATTCGTCAGGGAACGTACAACGGCAAACTGTACAGCTTGGGTCAATTCGAGTCTGGTTTGGCATTGTGGGGCAACAAAAAGCTGCTCGCGGCGGCTGGTATCAAAGTTCCAACCCGTTTGTCACAAGCCTGGACGGGTGAACAATTTACGGCGGCCCTCGACAAACTTCAAAAAATGGGCGAAAAATACCCTCTGGACATGAAGTTTAACTACGGCAAGGGTTGGTACGTTTACGGCATCGCACCAATCATGCAAAGCTTTGGTGGCGACCTGATCAACCGTAAAGGCTACCAGACTGCCGACGGTGTTCTGAACGGCGCAGATGCGCTCGCAGGCATGAAATACTTCCAAACGCTGTCAACCAAGTACGCCAACGTGGGCACAAAAGTCGATACCGATTTCGTTGAAGGCAAATCTGCCATCAGCCTGGTGGGTCACTGGGTTTACCCCGATTACAGCAAAGCGCTCGGCAAAGACCTGGCTTTGATTCCAATGCCTAAATTTGGTAAACGGGTCGCCACAGGTTCGGGTTCATGGAACTTTGGAATCTCGAGCGACTGTAAAGTTCCCGATGCGGCTGCCAAGGTCTTGCTCGATTTTGTCAGCAGCCAAAGTGTTCTGACCATGACCAATGCCAACGGTGCGGTTCCAAGCCGTAAGAGCGCCCTCAAAAAATCCAAGAATTATGCGGCAGGTGGCGCTTTGAAGCTTTACGCAGATCAACTGAACGCTGGCGTGAGCATCGAACGTCCGGTCACACCAGCCTTCCCGGCAATTGCCAACGCTTTTAATGATGCCGCCGACAATATCGCCAGGGGTGGCGATGTCAAAGCCGAACTTGACAAGGCAGTCAAAGCCATTGACCAGGACATCAAAGACAACAACGGTTATCCAGTCAAATAATCTCGCTTTTCAATCATATTTCGTAGCTGCCTCTCGTGTTTTTATTCATGGGAGGCGGTATCATAAACAATCAATTGAAGCCCGAAAAACCCATCTCGAGAAACGGAGGTTTTATGACGAAGCCAACTCGAAAAGGAGCCGCCGAACGCGAAGACAACATTACCGCCTGGTTGATGTCAACACCCGCCATTGTTTTGTTAAGTGTTTTTCTGATCATTCCGTTTTTAATGGCGTTTGGGTTGTCGTTCACCAATCAGCGCCTCATTCCCAACGTTAACGTTCCAACCCAATTTATTGGTTTAACCAATTATGGCAGGATGCTCGAGGATGCCTCTTTTGTTCGGGCGTTGCTGAATAATTTATTGTTTGCTGTGGTGGTCGTACCCGTTCAAACCAGTCTTTCGCTCGGCATGGCGCTATTGGTGAATCAAAAGTTACCGGGCGTCAACTTTTTTCGTACCGTTTATTTTGTTCCCGTGGCAACCGTCATGGTTGTGGTGGCGGTGATCTGGAGTTTGATTTACAACAGTCCGCAGGGCTTGATGAACGCTTTTGCCAGTGTTGTGACCTTTGGTGCGGTCAAAGAGGTGGCTTGGCTCGACAATCCTGTGACCGCTTTTCCGGCGATCATGTTGCTCTCGATCTGGCAGGGCGCAGGCTATCAGATGCTGATTTTTTTGGCTGGCTTGCAAGGCATTTCAATTGACATGTACGAGGCTGCCGGAATTGATGGTGCAACGCCAGTGCAGCAATTTTGGAAGATCACCTTGCCAAGTTTGCGCAATACCCTCATTCTTGTGGTGATTACCACCACCATTTTTGCTTTTCAGTTGTTTGACCAAAACTGGATCATGACCAAAGGTGGTCCGCAAAACAGCACTTTGACCCTGGTCATGAAAATGGTTCAGGATGGTTTTCAACAGCAAAAAATTGGTTTTGCCAGCGCCATCAGCGTGATCTTTTTCTTGATTGTCTTTGCAATTTCGTTGGTTCAGCGCAGATTGCTGCCAGAAGAGAGGGCTGTCAAATGACCGATCCTGTAAAACCTCAAAAATCGGGCGGTTTGTCTGGTCGCAAGCGATTTTACAATATCCTGAGTTATGCCGCATTGATCTTTTTGGCACTTTTTTTCTTATTTCCACTTGTTTTTATGTTTATGAGTGCCTTTAAAAGTGATGAGAGTCAATTGATCCGCGATTTAAGCAGCATCAAAGCTTTTTTGCCAACTGGTGAGATGAGTTTTCAAAATTTTAGTGATGTTTTTGCCAGATTTAACGTTAACGTTGGCAGTGCCGACTATCGAAAAATCTTTTTTAATTCGAGCTTTGTGGTGTCTATTATTGTTGTTATTGGTTTAATTGTAAACTCGAGCTTTGCTTACGCTTTGGCGCGTATACCGTTTTGGGGTCGAAATGCTTTAATTATTATGATCGTTTCGCTTATTATTATTCCGTTTCAAGCCGTGGCAATTCCTTTAATGCTGATTACCTACCAGTTTAAACTGGCAAACACCTATACTGGTTTAATTATTCCGTTTATTGCCCATGCGTTCAGTATCTACCTGTTCTACCAATTTTTTATCGGTCTACCCAAAGAACTCGAGGAGGCGGCGGTGGTGGACGGCGCAAGCCGGTTTCGTATTTACTGGAGCATTGTGCTGCCCTTATCGGGTCCCGTCTTTGCCACGGTTGCCGTTTCACAATTTTTGGGTCAATGGGGCAATTTGCTGTGGCCCGTGATGATTTTGCAAAATCCTGACTTGTTCACCTTGCCGCTCGCCATGCAAACTTTTTTTGGGCAAGCGCCGCGCCAATGGGGTGACATCATGGCATTTACCGTCATGGCGACATTGCCGACCCTGATCGTGTTCTTGGTTTTCCAACGCTATTTTGTTCGCAGCGCCGTTTCGAGCGGCGTGAAAGGCTGAAACCTTGATGTCTCGAGCGGCAGACCCCCAGCGCCCGCAATACCATTTCACAGCGCCCACGGGCTGGATCAACGATCCAAACGGCGTGATTGCTATTGAACGTGCTGGGAAGCTCGAGTATCATCTGTTTTACCAATACAACCCGCTCGAGGCGCGTTGGGGCAATATCTGCTGGGGTCATGCCCTCAGTTATGACCTGGTGAATTGGCAAGACCTGCCCGTTGCGCTCGAGCCGAGTTCTGGCGTGGACGAAAACGGTTGTTGGTCAGGTTATGCCCTGCTGGACGGATCAAAAATGAAATTGTTTTATACCGGAGCCGAAGCCTTGACGTACCCGGGCGATACCAGCAATGCCAACATTAGTCTTGCCGAGAGCGAAGATTTTGTGCATTTCAGCAAACGGGGTCGCTTGCTCGAGTGGTCTGAGCAATTTGATTTGATGGGTTTTCGTGACCCAATCGTTTGGCGCGAAGACGGCGGCTACCTGATGTCGGTTGGGGCTGGCATTCGCGGGGTCGGCGGTGCGGTTTTGTTGTATCACTCGAGCGATTTAGAGCATTGGGAAGCCCTCGAGCCGTTGATCGTTGGCAATCTTAAAGCCGAACCACTGTATTTGGGACAGGTTTGGGAATGCCCTCAGTTGCTGCAATTTGAAAATTTGGCGGTGCTGACGATCAGCGTCTGGACCGAAGAAAAGGGCTTGTACCCAGCCTTTTTGACGGGGCGGTACAAAGACCGAAAATTTATTCCAAACGCCAGTTTTATTCTTGACCACGGCGGCAGCCTTTACGCGCCGCAAGTGCTCGAGCACAATGGGCGCAAAATTATGTTTGGCTGGTTGAGCGAAACCCGCAGCCAAGAGGCTCAACTGGCGGCGGGTTGGTCTGGGGCAATGTGCCTGCCTCGAGAACTGAGCATCAAAGACGGGCAACTCGAGCAACATCCGGTGATCGAACTTGAAGCCTTACGTGGTCAAAAAACCCAGTGGCACAACGTTGAGCTTCAAACCGAAACCAAAATCACCCAAGGCGACAGGCTCGAGATTCGGGCGCGATTTTCTCAACAAAACAGTCAGAACATTGGTTTTAAACTGCGTGCCACACCAGATAACCAAGAGTACACCCTTGTGTTTGTGGACTTGGAAACTGCGGAACTGGTGATTGATCGCAGTCACTCGAGCTTGGATCAAAGCGTCACACGCGACGAACGGCGTATGAAACTGATTGCATCTGAAACTTTTGAATTGCGTATTTTTCTGGATGGAAGCACACTCGAGGTGTTTACGGGCGGTCAAGCCATCGCCACGCGTATTTACCCGACCCAAAGCGATGCGCTCGAGATTTGTGCTTTTTGCGAAGCTGGTCAAGGACGGCTTGAATTGCTCGAGATTTGGGAGATGCTTGATGTTTCAAACTCGAGCATCAAAAGTACAAACCTTGAATGAGTGTCACGCTGCATACCATTGACGATTATCGCCAACTGACACTGTTGGGCAATCTTGAGGGTTGAATCACTCGAAATCTTTTCACAAAGAGCCGCAAACCAAAACTGCTTGAGACACTGCCCAGAAATGCTTGTGAATTTTCTAAACTTCAAGACTTGACAATCGAACTTTCAAGGATTATGGTTTTCGTAAGCGTTTACGAAAATAGTATTTCTCGAGCAAGATTCTCGAGAGGTATGCAGTTTGAACGGACATTGGGGTTCGTACAAACAGCGCTTGTGCCCCTCGGGGCAAGGAGGAAGTATGAAGCACACCAAAACAGCCTTTGCAGTGACCCTGATCACGGCAAGCCTCGCCACGCTCGCTTTGGCGCAACAAGCCAAAACCGTCAATATTTTTGGCGCGTTCAGCGGCAATGAAGCCAACGTTTTCCAAGCGGTGATTGATTCCTTTGAAGCCAAAAACCCGGGCATTAAAGTCAGTTACGGCAGCAGCAACGATTTTAATACGGTTTTGAACGTCCGCGTTCAAAGCGGTGATTACCCAGACATTGCCGCAATTCCGCAACCGGGCGTCATGAAAGACCTCGCTTCTAAAGGGGCACTCGTTCCAGTCGCATCGGCTACCGCAGCCCTGATCAAAAACAATTACGCTCCAGCCTGGGGCGAACTTGGTCGCGGCGATGATCGCAAATTGTACGGCGTGTTCCACCGCGTCAACGTCAAAGGTTTGATTTTCTACAACAAAGCCGCCTTCGAGGGTGCCGGTTACAAAGTACCTAAGACCTGGGTCGAATTGCAAGCCCTGACCAAATCGATGGAAAGCTCCAAAGCCGCGCCTTGGTGCGTCGGTATGGAATCGGGCGGTGCAACCGGTTGGGTCGCCACCGACTGGATCGAAAACATCATGCTGCGCACGCAAACCACCAAAGTCTATGACAACTGGATCACCGGCAAAGTCAACTTCAACTCCGAACAAGTTCGTAATGCCTTCAAAATCTTAGACGGCATCTGGGGCAACCCGAAGGCAGTCTACGGCGGGCGCGGTTCAATCGCCGCCACCAGCTTCCTCGATTCGGCAAAGGGCTTGTTTACCAAAGCACCACAGTGCTGGTTGCACATGCAGGGCAGCTTCGCCACAGATTTCTTGCAAGACGACATCAAAAAGAACCTCGATGCCAACGTCGGCGTGTTCGTACTGCCAATGATTAACACCAAGCTTCCTCAGACACTCGAGGTTGGCGGCGACCAATTCGTCATGTTCAAAGGCAAGAACCGTCCTGAAGTCCAAAAATTCATGACCTTCTTGGCAACTGGCGCCTCTGCCGAGCCTTGGGCAAAAGTTGGCGGCGGTCTGTTCCCACACAAAGACCAGAACCTCAACGCTTACAAAACCAAGCTCGAGCGTAGCTTCACCGAAATCATTCTGTCTGCCAAATCGGCACGCTTTGATGCCTCGGACGCCATGCCATCGGCAGTCAACCAAGCCTTCTGGAAGGGCACAACCGATTGGGTTACCGGCGGCGGTACGCTCGATTCAGTCTTGAACGACATTGACGCCGCTTACAAGAAGTAAATTACTGTAAACTCGAGGGGCGAGGGATTGAACCCTCGCCCCATTTGTATCGGAGGAAGCCATGGTCAAGGCAAACTCGAGTCCAGTCGCCCCGTCCAAAACACCCGTGATGCTCGGTTTGATCGCGGCATTGGTTGTCACGCTTTTTGTCTATTACCAAGTGTTTTTGTTTTTGCGTGAAGGCACAGCCAACCCGTGGATTATTTTTATCGTTTCTTTGCTTTGGGGTATTGGTGGTATTTGGTTGTTGTTCGTGCTGGTCACTTCAATTGTCGATTTGCTGCCCGGTAAATACCGTCAAGGCATCATGCCGTGGGTGTTCGCCACCCCTGCGCTGGCGCTGGTGTTTTATTATCTGTTAATTCCAACTTTTCGCACCTTTTGGCTCAGTTTGCTCGATTCGGATTCGATTAAATTTGTTGGCTTACAGAACTATGTTTATGCCTTCACCAGTCCTGCCATGCTCGAGAGTTTTAAAAACAATTTGATCTGGATCATTTTTGGCGGTGGTTTAAGCGTGGTGCTGGGTTTGTTGATCGCCGCGTTGTCGGATCGTACCCGACCAAGTTTTGAAGTCAGCGTCAAAACCCTGGTGTTTTTGCCCATGGCAATCAGCATGGTTGGCGCAGCCGTGATTTGGAAATTGGTCTACCAGTATGCACCCGCAGGGGCTAACCAGATCGGTTTGCTTAACTCCATTGGCGGGGTTTTTGGCGCAGACCCGGTTGCTTTTATGATCGCTCGAGGGATTAACACGTACCTGTTGGTGGTCATTTTGATTTGGATGCAAACCGGTTTTGCCCTGGTGGTCTTTGCCGCTGCAATCAAAGGTTTGCCCTCCGAGTTGCTCGAGGCGGCACGCATTGACGGCGCGACAGAATTGGAATCGTTTTTTAAGATCACCATTCCCTACATTCAAGTCACGATTATTTCGGTCACGACCACGATTGTGATTTCGACCTTAAAAGTTTTTGACATTGTCTTCGGTATGACCGGTGGTAACTTTGGCACGCAAGTGATTGCGAATGAACAATACACCCAAATGTTCCGAAGTTTTAATTACGGACGCGGCGCGGCAGTTGCAATCGTGCTTTTGATCGCGGTTTTGCCCGTGGTGTATTTCAACGTTCGGGATTTTGGCAAGGAAGCCAAAGGCTTTTAAACTCGAGCCAGAAAGGAGTGAACCATGATTGGTAAAAAACGCAAATCACTGAACGTCAGCGAACTGAGTCCAACATCTAAATTCTTCGTCTACGGCATTCTGGTTTTGATAGCCTTGGTCTGGACCATTCCAACCTTGGGTTTGTTAATCACTTCAATTCGTTTACCCGATGACGCCTCGAACAGTGGCTGGTGGACGGTTTTTACTGGCAATACGAATTTCACCTTGCAGAACTATGTTGCTGTGCTTGGCACGGGTGGTGGTGAGGCGAGCAACACGGCAGGCACGATTAACCTCAATCAAGCCATTGTGAATACCATCATTATGGCAGTGCCTTCGACGGTGATTCCGATTTTCTTGGCGGCAATTGCAGCCTACGCTTTTGCTTGGATGACCTTTCCAGGGCGCAAAATCTTGTTTATGATTTTGGTTGCCCTGCTGGTTGTGCCTTTGCAAATGTCCTTGATCCCAATTTTGCGCGATTACCGTGTGCTGGGTTTAAACGGTACATTCCTTGGGGTTTGGCTTGCCAACACCGGTTTTGGTTTACCGCTTGCGACTTACCTGCTTTACAACTACATCGTGACCCTGCCCAGGGAAGTTTTCGAGTCCGCCGTGATTGACGGTGCGTCGCACCCAGTCATGTTCACCAAATTGGTCGTGCCCTTAAGTGTGCCAGCCTTTGCATCGTTTGCTATTTTTCAATTTCTGTGGGTTTGGAACGGCGTGCTGATTCCATTGGTGTTCTTGGGTGACAAGCAAAACGTGACTGTGCTGCCGCAACGAATTCTCAACATGATCGGTATTTACGGCGCGAACTGGACGCTTTTGACCGCCGGAGCGTTCGTTTCGATGGCGATTCCAATGGCAGTCTTTATTGGATTTCAACGTTACTTCGTGCGCGGAATGCTGGCAGGCAGCGTCAAAGGTTAATTCTTGTTCTGAATTCTAAAGCTCGAGGTTTTGCCTCGAGCTTTTTTATTGCTCGAGACAACGCTTGCGTTTTTACCTTGAGCCTTCAAGCGAACTTTGAAGTTCGTACATCTCGAGCTTCGAGAGCAAAATCTTGCCACCCTGGGCAAAGACTTCTAAGCCCGTGCTCGAGCCGTCTGGGAAGATGTTCTCGGTCATTGAAAGCAAACCGTCTTCGCTGAAAACCTCGAGTGAGGCGCGGTCAATCAAGAGGTGCAAACGGATCTCACTGTTGATCGGCTCGAGGTGCACAAGATGGATTTTGGGAAAACTGGGGTTGAAGGAGGTTTTTCCCGAATGGCTGCGATCCACAAAAAGTTGTGCGGTTTTGAGGTTGTAACCAACCGTGGTTTGCTCGTTTTGTCCCGTCCGAACCCGCAATCCAAAACGTTCGGCGGCTTGAGATTTCTCGAGTTTGAAGTTGGCAATCACCTCGAGCGTGTCCGTTTTTGGGATTTGCAGTACCTGTTGACCAGAAACCTCAAAGTTTTCCAAGCTCCGTTTTTGCCGTCGCAGTCGCTCGAGTTCGCGGATTGGTTGTTGGGTCAAACGGTAGCCCTTGGGAGTGTGTTTTAACCCCAGTTCTCTGGGAAACGAGAGTGCTCCGCGCCACGCAACACTTGGTAGGTCTTGGGCATACTGCCAGTTGTTCATCCACGCCGCCCAGATGTGCCGTCCGTCGGGTGCGTAGTTCCAGGTTTGAGCGGCGTAAAAATCCGCGCCGTTGTCTGCCCATAAAATCTGGTTTTTGGGATTTTATATTTAAAAAGTTTTGCCATCAAACTGACCAACAAAGTATTGAACCCCAGTGCCGCCCGCTGGGGCGCAATTGTTGACACCCACAGTCAAAACCCAACGTTTTTGCGAGCCGCCAGTGATTGGTAACTCGAGCAAATCAGGGGTTTCCCAAACGCCGCAAGTCGCGCCGTAACCGAGTCCGAAGTTGCTCGAGAACTTCCAGTTTTTTAAGTCACTCGATTCGTAAATCAGTACCGAACTGCCCGCCGCGACCAGCATCACCCAATGTCCTGCGCCGTAACCGGGGGTGTACCAAAAAACTTTTGGGTCACGAAAATTTCGCAGGTTATTCGGAGGCTCGAGCACCGGATTGAGGGCGTATTTTGTCCAGGTTCTGCCATGATCGGTGCTGTACGCCAAGCTCTGGCTTTCAGCGCTACTTAAATCATGGGTGAAAACCGCCACCATCGCACCCTTGCCGAAATTGGCGGTGTTGTCAGCGTCAATCACGGCGCTGCCCGAAAAGATCATGCCCAGCTTGTCAGGCTCGAGCGCAATCGGTAAATCCTGCCAGTGAATCAGGTCTGAACTGACGGCATGACCCCAGTGCATGGGTCCCCATTTGGTGTCGTTTGGGTTGTGCTGGTAAAACAAATGGTATTCGCCGTTGTCGTAAACCAGCCCGTTCGGGTCGTTCATCCAGCCTGTCTTGGGAGAGAAATGAAACTGTGGTCTGAAGGCTTCTGGGTTGGTTTGTGCCGAACTGAACAAGCCAGAAATAACACATGCCAAGCCAAGCCAGATCAAATACTTGCGGCTCGAGGGGTGGCGTTGCTTGTTCATGGATTCCCGTTATTTGGGTCAAGTTTCCAGATTTCGGCATTGACCGAAACCGTGCCTCCGATGGCGTACACCTCGAGTCCATCAGCTTCTGGGTTTGGGTAGATCAATTCGGTAATCACGATTTGACCGTTTTGGGTAAATACTTCAACCGAAGATTGATCCACAAAAATACGCAATTGCAGTTCGTTATTCTCGAGCTTGAGCGGTGCGGCATGAATTCCCGCAAAGTGCTCACTGAAATCACTCCTGCCAGATTGCTGACGGTCAACGAACAATTCTTGTCTCTCGAGATTGTAACCAATGGTCGTAAAAGCACCCACGCCAACCCGAACTTTTAAGCCAAATGCTGTGGCGGTCTCAACTTTGAAAGTTATCATGATCTCGAGCTTTGTGCCTGTGGCTTCCAGTGTTGTGCTGCCTTCAGGAATGGATGTTTCTGGAAGGCTGTACAAACGTCCTCGCAGCGCCTCGAATTCAATAATGGGTTCTTGCACCAGCCGCAAGTTTCCAGCCGCCCTCTCGAGCCTCAGGCTGCGTGGAATGGTCATTGTGCCGCGCCAGGGATGCGTTGGGGTTTCACGGGCGTACTGCCAGTTGCTCATCCAACCCAACCAAATTCTGCGTCCGTCACTTTCGGGAATGTCTGACCAAGAAATCGCGGCGTAAAAATCCTTGCCGTAATCCACCCAGTTCGGGGCAGTCTCGAGGTCTTCTGGCACAAACTTCTTGCCGTCAAAATCCCCGACAAAATACTGCCCCGCCGCGCCACCCGAAGGACCACCCTCGATGGCATCGACTTTTAAAACCCAACGCGTTTCGCTCGAGTTGCCAATGTTTAACTCGAAAAGTTCTGGCACTTCCCACAAGCCGCTGATCGCACCCGCAGGACCAAAATCGCTCTGATGCGACCAGCTTTTTAGGTCGCTGGAGTTGTAAAAACTGATCTTGTGCTGATCAGCAAGCACCACGACCATCACCCATTTTTGGCTGGCTTCGTGCCACAACACTTTCGGGTCACGAAACTCGCTCGAGCCGATGTCCAGCACTGGGTTGCCCTGGTAAAAAGTCCAGGAGCGACCACAGTCGTTGCTGTAAACAAGGCGCTGATCTTCGGTGCGGGGTGTGGCATCCTTATGCCCTGTAAAGACCAGTACCAGTGGCGGTTGACCAGCCACACCAAAGCCGCTCGAGTTGTGCCAGTCCACCACCGCGCAACCAGAAAATGCCATGACCCCGTCCTTTTCGGGTATTGCCACACTCAAGTGCTCCCAGTGAACCATGTCGGGGCTGACGGCATGACCCCAACTCATGTGCCCCCAAGAATTGCCGAACGGGTTGTACTGAAAAAATAAATGGTACTCGCCTGCAAAGTACACCAACCCATTTGGGTCATTGATCCAATTTTGCGGCGGGGTAAAATGAAAACCAGGGCGGAAGCTGTCGTTGGCGCGTTCAGGAGTGGTTGGTAAAGTCATGACTGAGGTTAACCTTTCACGCCAGACGAAGCCAAGCTTTTAACGAATGCTCCCTGAAATGCCAAGAACAATGCCAGCACGGGCAGCGTGACCATGGTGGTGTACGCCATGACCTCGCCCCAGTTGATGATGCGTTGAAAAAAGTATTGCAAGCCGACCATCACCGGGCGAAGCTCTTCGGATTGAACGACCATGATGGGCCACAAAAACGAATTCCAACTTCCCAAGAAACTGAGGATTGCCACCGTGGCAAAAACTGGTCCAGCGTTGGGCACAATGATAAAACGGTAAATCTGAAAGCGCGTCGCGCCATCAATCAAAGCCGATTCGTCAAGCTCTTTGGGAATGTCTTTAAAAAATTGATAGAACAAGAAAATTGAATACGCACCCGCCACAAACGGAATGATCTGTACCGAATAAGTGTTCAGCCAACCACTGCTGAGATGAATACCATTCTGGAAACTGATGTTGGGCAGCTTGCTGACCAGCAACAACAACGGCATGGCGACGGTCTCGAAAGGAATGATTAACGTGGCAATAATCACTGCCAGAACAATTTGCTGTCCCTGCCAGGTCAACCTCGAGAGTGAATATGCCGCCATGCTGTTAACGGTCAATGCCAGTGCGACTTGCAGCAAGCCAACGCCAATCGAGTTCGCGGCAAAGCGCAAGAATTGAGAATGGGCAAAGACAGAGGCGTAATTCTCGAGCGACAATTGACCAGTTGGCAAAAATGCTTGAAACGAACGCAGGTCGTGAAAAATCTGATCGTTACTTTTGAACGAACTGACGACCATGAACAGAATCGGAAAGATAAACACGAACACCAAAAGGGCGTTTAAAACATACTGCAAAAGGTTGATGCTCCACTCGCGTTGACGGCGTGAAGCGGTGGACGCTCGAGGGCTGCTGGCGTTGGCTGTTTGCTCGAGTTGGTTGTTCATACGTCCCTCGTGATGCGGCGTTGCACCCAGTTGATGGCGAGAATAATCAGGAAAAAAACCACCGATATTGTCGAGGCGTACGCCAGGTCTTGTTCACGGAAACCTGTGCGAACCATGTGAAAGGCAACAGTGCTGGTCGAGTCGTCTGGACCGCCGTTGGTCATGACAAAGACTTGGGTGAACAATTGAAACGCGGCAATGGTGATGGTGATAAAAATAAACAGCGTGGTGTTGCGTAAGCTTGGCAAGGTGATAAAACGAAATTTCTCCCAGATGTTCGCCCCGTCAATGCTTGCTGCCTCGTAGAGTTGTTCGGGAATGCCTTGCAAACCCGCCAGAAACAAAATCATCTGAAAACCCGCACCTTGCCAAACGGACATGATGATGATTGACCACATGGCGACGTTTGGATCGCCCAACCAGTTGACCGGAGCGAGCGAGAAGTTTGCCAGGAACTGATTTATCATGCCGTGGTTGAGGTCGTATAAAAACTTCCAAACGATAGAAACCACGACCATTGAGGTGACGACAGGACTAAAATAAACCGTGCGAAAAAAATTGCGCCCAGCCAGTTTTTGATTGACCAGCAAAGCCAGCATCAGACCAATCAATGATTGCAACGGAATCACCACCACCGCAAAGAAAATGTTGTTGCCCAAAGATTTCATGAACACCGGATCGCCTGCCAGAATCACCAGGCGTTTCTCGCCCCAGGGTACAAAAAACCATTCGCGCAAACCCGTGTACTGCGGGTATTTGACTTCATCGCGGGTGAATTCTCGAGAGCGTGGGTAGCTTAAATTCCCAGCCTCGTCGCGCAGCAACTGCCCAGTTTTTTCGTCCTTTTGCGGCTCGAGTATCAAATACGAAAGCCTGAGCAGCCTGGTGTAATTGCGAAGCCCGACAAAGTCTGTGGTGTTGCCCGAGATCAGGCGTTGATTGGTGAAACTGTACGAAACCCCAGCAAAAAATGGTCCGATCAAAAAGACCAGCAGCAATAAAAAGGCGGGTCCGCCGAGCAGTATGGCTGGGACGAAATCTGGATTTTTGCGGTGTTGAGGATTTGGGATGGATGCGGTTGCCATAAAATTCGCCTCCTGATTGATCGTTAAACGTTTTTCTTTGTGTTTTTTAGATTGCGAAAATGTCTAACACAATGATTGTCGTACCTCGAATGTCCAAACTCGAGCAGGTTACTCGAGGATAAAATTCGGGCTTGTTAACCACGTACTCGAGACGAACTCGAGCCTTTTTGGAGGGATGGTTTCAAACCATCCCTCCAAGCTTAGGGCTTACTTGTTTGGATAACCTTTATTGTCTTTGATGTTCTGATTGATCGCGTCCACGGCATCATCAAGCGCGTTTTGCACGTCACCACCGTCACGGATTTTGACACCAGCTTTTTCAAATTGACTCGAGATTGTCAGGTAGGCTGGGGTTACTGGGCGTTGAATGGCGAGTTTGAGCATGTCAAAGAAGGTACGGTACTTGCCATTGCTGGCATAATCTTTGGTCAAACGAGCGCCAGCGCGGGTTGTTGGGATTAAGCCTGTGGCGTTTGAGAACAGCGCAACTTGCTCGCCCTGCATTGCGTAATTCAGAAATTGTCCAGCACCGACGGCTTCTTTGCAGGTTTTGCTGATGCCCCACTGCCAGGATGCGCCACCAATTTTGGGTCCTTTACCAAAGTCAACGGTGGGCAGGAATATTGCGTCGCTGCCGTACTTTTTAACAACATCGTTGGCAGCCCAGCTTCCGGAGTACCACAATGGAATGCGTCCCTGCAAAAAGCCTTGATCGTCGGCTGGGGTCGGGTTGACGTAACCGTTTTTAAACAACCCCTGAAACCATTTGCCCCAAGCCAACGCCGCAGAACCGTTGAGCACATTGCTGGCAGTTTGGTAGCTCGAGCGGTCAATCAGGTCGCCACCAAAACTTTGCAGCATTGGTGAGTACGCGTAAGGCCACCATTCGCCGCCGTAACCGGGGTTGACATCGAATGGGAATTCAAAATCGCCAGAGGCTTTCAAGGTTTTTAAGATGGTATTGAACTCCTCGAGCTTCCAGGGTTTGGTCAGGCTTGGAACACGAATCTTGTATTTGTTGAGGATGGATTTGCGACCGAAAATTTGCAAGACCACATCGAATTGACCCACCGAGTACACCTTACCGTTGTAACGCCCGATACTGGCTGGGCTGATCTGTGAAATCAAGGCTTGGCTGAGTGGCAATGGTTGCAGATAACCGGACCAAGCGAAGTTGGGAACGGTTGGACCGTCCATGTCAATGATGCACGGCAAACTTCCAGCCACCGATGCCGCCGCCACCGAATCGTTGTACGAGGCTTGTGGGAAGGCTTCAATCACCACTTCGTACTTGCCCTGTTTGGCGTTAAATGTATCCACGATTTTTTGAATCGCACCGATCTCGGTTGGGTTGCCTGCCGAGTGACTCCAGAGACTGAGTTTGGTTTTTTGTTGGGCAAATGCACCAGTTGTGAGTAAGACGGCAACCGATGTTGTCAGTCCCAAGGTTAGGGCAACGATTTTCTGTGTTTTGTTCATAGTATTCCTCCAGGAAGGGTTGTGGGTGATGGCTTATTGTGGGTTTTTATTGTTTGTGGGGCGAAATCATCTCCTCTCGAGGGCTATAACGCAATCGTTTATTCGTATAAGTGAAATCGGATTAAAATAAGGTACTGTTGTAAAAACCAAAAGCACAATTTTTTTAGATAGAGGCTCGTTCGACCAATTCGCAACAAATTTTATGTTGAACAGGATCAGCTCGAGTTTTGCCATCACCCATCTGAATCAATTGATTGACCGCCCATGCGCCCATCTTGTAATGCGGCAATTCCATGGTCGAAAGCGGCGGGTACGAATGTGCCGCAATGATCTCCTGATTGTCAAAACCAATCACTGCGACATCATCGGGAACACGTAAATTTAATGTTCGCAAAGCTTCGTAAGCGCCCATCGCAACACGGTCATTAAAACAAAACAATGCTGTTGGAGGATTTGCCAATTTCATCAAATGCCCTACGCCACGGTAGCCACCGGTTGGCTCGCTGAGATCAGCGATAACCAGGTGTCTATCAAAACGAATTTTTGCCTCACGCAAGGCTTTCTTGTACCCCTCGAGCCGACCAAAGGTGGCTGGAATCGGGTCAGAATTGTTGATAAAACCAATCCTGCGGTGTCCTTTTTGAATCAGAGCCTTGGTGGCACTGTAACCGCCTTCAAGTTCGTCTGGGACAACCGAAGACATGGCTGTGAGCGTAGTCGCCGTGTGCATGGGTGTGCCCGTGAACGGACGATTCCGGCG
>JANLWR010000464.1:0-3679 GCA_031364625.1 Deinococcales bacterium
GGGCTTTGCAGAACTCGAATTGGGACGCTACCGTGGCAACATGAACCAACTCTTACACGTGACCTCCGAACTCGGTCAATTTAGAGTGGCAGCCCAACGCGTATTTGCCGCATGTTTGGGTCGGTATTCTTTGGTGTTGACTGCCTTTTTAATCATTTCTGGACTGACTGGAGTTTTACTTACGGGTTCAATCAACCAAGATTTAGCCTTTGTGCTGCTCGAGGGTTTACTGCTCGGCGCGGGTTTTTTTGCTTCTTTTATTCTGGTCGCCCATAACCGTGTCGGTGATGTGGTACTTTCCACAGCCTTGGCAATATTGGTACGTTTGTGGTTGCTGCTGATTCCAACAGATGTGATCGGTAATGTCAACTTGGCTCAAAGCGAATTGATTGCCTCGGCAGTCTTTGCGATTGCAACGCTTTTGATTGCCAGAAGCATCGTTGGCAGACTTGGAACACTTGCTTAAAGAGTACAGCCGCCAGCATCATCGACAACTCGAGATTTTGTGTTGTTATGCAATTATGATGTTAACCTGAATTGACCTTTGACACTGACGCACTTTTTTGCTTTTACAAATTTGAGGAGGAACATATGTTAATGAATCGTTTAGTCTCCACATCCAAGCTTTTCCACAACAGGCGAGTGCAGGCATGAGCAGCCTTGTCGCCGTGACTGGCGCAGAAGGATTTATCGGCTCGCACCTGACCGAAATGCTGTCAATGCTGGTCATAAAGTCCGTGCAATGGTGCAATACAACTCGTTCGGTTCTAACGGTTGGCTCGAGACTTTAAAACCAGAAACGCTAGAGCACATCGAAGTTGTCATGGGTGACATCCGCGACGCGGGCAGCACGTTCAGATTTATGCAGGACGCCGAAGTGGTCTATCATCTGGCAGCCCTGATTGCCATTCCGTATTCGTACCAAGCCCCGCGCAGCTACCTCGAGACGAACGCTGGCGGCACACTCAATGTGCTCGAGGCGGCACGTTCGCTCGGCACGCCGCGCATCATTCACACCTCGACCAGCGAAGTGTACGGCACTGCCCGCAGCGTGCCGATTCATGAGACACACCCGTTGCAGGGGCAGTCACCGTACTCGGCATCTAAAATTGCGGCGGACAAAATGGCTGAAAGTTATTACCTCAGCTTTGAACTACCCGTCGTGACCCTGCGACCATTTAACACCTACGGACCGCGCCAAAGTGCTCGAGCCGTGATTCCAACCACCATTTCTCAGATTGCCGCCGGCAAAAAAGAGATTACCTTGGGCGCACTGACCCCAACCCGAGATTTTAATTTTGCCACCGATACCGCCGCCGCCTTTGTTGCGGTCGGCACTGCGCCGCTCGAGATGGTCAACGGTAAAACCTTAAACGCTGGTTCTGGCACAGAAATTAGTGTCGGTGACATGGTCAATTTGGTCGCCAAAGTCATGAACCGCGAAGTTGCCGTGCTCGAGGATGCCGCACGTTTGCGCCCCGATGCTTCAGAAGTGATGCGCCTGGTCTGTGACAGTTCCGAATTGCAATCGCTGACCTCCTGGAAGCCGCTTGTTTCTCTCGAGGAGGGTTTAAGACAAACCGCCGAATGGTTTTTAGACCCACAAAACCTGGCGCGTTACAAGACCGATCAATACAACGTTTGATGTAGGGGCAGGGCGCAGCAAGCGACCCAAGCCCGTCAGGTGCTGGTGTAAGGGTCAAGAAGCGGCGCCCCTACGGTTTTCTTTGATTATCATTCGGGAGTCGCTTACTTTCTTTTGGAGGTTCTATCATGCACGCAGTCATTCTTGCCGGCGGTAAAGGGGTTCGTCTTCGCCCGTACACGACCACCATGCCAAAACCACTTGTTCCACTTGGTGATGAATGCGCGATTCTTGAAGTGGTTTTACGTCAACTGAAATATTTTGGTTTTACCAGCATTACCATTGCCCTGGGTCATTTGGGACCAATGATCGAAGCTTACGTGCGCGGCGGTGACCGTTGGAGTCTCGAGGTGGATTATGCTTATGAGGACACACCGCTTGGCACGATTGGACCGATCTTAAGTTTATTGGACAAACTGCCCGATCATTTTTTGGTCATGAACGGCGATATTCTGACCGATTTAAATTACGGTACACTTCTTAAAACCCATGCCGCCTCGGGCAGACCGTTAACCGTTGGCACGTACCTGCGCGATGTCAAAATTGATTTTGGTGTTTTGGAAGGAAAGGACGGTTTGATCAAAACCTTCACCGAAAAACCAACGCTTCATTACGATGTTTCGATGGGCGTTTACGGCTTGTCCAAGAAGACCCTCGAGCGTTACCCAAAAGGCGTGCCATTTGGTTTTGACAACCTGATGCTGGACTTGCTCGCTCGAGAAGAGTACCCCGCCAGTTTCAGATTTGACGGTTACTGGCTCGACATTGGTCGCCCTGAAGATTACGACCTTGCCAACAAGCAATTTGTCGAACTTCACGACCTTTTCCTGCCCAAATAACATGTCAAAAATACTTCTTTTTGGCGCGGCAGGTTTTTTGGGGCGGCACGTTCAGACCCAACTCGAGCAGCACGGTTTTGATGTGCTCGGTTTTGGACACCGCGACACTGGCTTGCATCAAGTGCTCGATCTGACCGACCTCGAGGCATTACAAAATGTGCTCGAGCGGCATCAACCCAGTGCAATCATCAATTGCGCTGGGCGCACCTTGGGAACACGTTTTGAATTGGTGCGCGATAATATTCTGGTCGTCACGAATTTGCTCGAGGCGATCAGTCAAAAAGCCGCGAGCGCCCGACTGGTTCATATTGGATCAGCCGCCGAGTACGGGATGCCCCAAGACCAGAATGCCCTGACCGAAGACGCCCCAACCCGTCCCGATGGTCAGTACGGCATCACCAAACTGGCGGGTAGCGCCTTGGTGATTCAAGCCAGCCTGACCAATCAAGTGGACGGCGTGGTCTTGCGCCTGTCAAACCCGCTTGGGGCTGGAATGCCAGATGGCACACTGCCAGGACGCGCCGCAAAACTTTTCAAAACCGCTCTCGAGACTGGGGAAACTGATATCACGCTGGGACCGTTAGAAGCCTTCAGGGACTTTGTTGACGCTCGAGATGTAGCGAAAGCCGCAGTCCTGGCGGCAACGGCTAGCAAGCCCGAACAAAAACTTTTCAACCTTGGCAGTGGTCAAGCCACCCAAGCCAGGGATTTGATTCAAACCCTCGCCAAAATAGCTGGTTTTACGGGCGAAATTCTCGAGCGCGATCTGGGCAGTGCGCGTTCGGCGGGCGTGTCCTGGCAGCAGGCGGACATTAGCCGCATTCAAAGCTGGCTGGCTTGGCAACCACAATTTAAGATTGAAGACAGTTTGACTCAACTGTGGAACGCTGCAACCGCCTGAAAGTAGTCTTGGCTTCAAGCCAAAAAATCCAAAAGACGTAAACTCGAGCCATGCCTTGCGAACACCATAATCTCGAGCTTGGCGCATGAGCAGCCAAACAAACCAGAGTTTGAGACTTTCGGCGGTCAGCGGCACAACCATTGTGATCGTCATGACCGCCCTGCATTTTGTCAACGACAATTTCACATCG
The DNA here is from genome assembly GCA_031364625.1 of Deinococcales bacterium. Lineage (GTDB taxonomy): Bacteria > Deinococcota > Deinococci > Deinococcales > JAAFIG01 > JANXTZ01. The sequence continues at coordinate 3,576 of JANLWR010000464.1, forward strand.
TTGCTGACCCCACTTCAACCCGATATTGCCAGGGCTTTCAACGTCACCAAAGTCGAAACTGGCATTTTGGTTTCGTTGCTGGCACTGGTTGGCAGTGTGTTGCA
>JANLWR010000752.1:0-1768 GCA_031364625.1 Deinococcales bacterium
CCAGCAACCGAAACTTTATTGGACGAATGGGTGATGCAAGCGCCGAGATTTACCTTGCAAGTCCTGCCGTGGCTGCCGCGACTGCGATCATGGGAAGCATTGCACTGCCAGAGGATTTATGACATGAGTAAGCTCGAGAAACGAGAACAAAAGAATCTCGAGACAGCCCTATTTAGAGCAAAAGAACGGGTGATAGAACTCGAGGAACTTGTGCTTCATCAGTCGTTTGTTGTTCATAGCGCAGTTGTGGAAGGATATTTGCGAGCATTGTCAGATTTGTGTGGTGAATTCCAAAAGTACGAGAGCGGATGGAGTCATCCTTCATTTGAATTTAAAAGAATTCCAAGGCATAAAAGAGTCAAAGATTTTACAGATAGTAGCGTCTACTGCACATATAACATCGAATTTAGAAACTCGAGTCCAGAAATCATTTATACGTGGGTTTTACAAAGAATCATGTATTTTTTACCAAATCTTTTGGTTATTAAAGATTACTTAACAATAGACTGGAACTGGAATACGTATCGTTCAGAGCACCCAGAAGAAGTTTTTCAAATTCTTGCGTTTGGAATATCAGATCAAATTGACGGTTGTTTGCAAGACCTTGCGAAAAGTAGTTTGGGATATCAAGAAACTTGGTCAATTTATGAAGAAATTATTTATCCAAGAGCACTCATTTTTGACCTTCCCAATTCTGAAGATCGAATTCAATGTGCTTTATGTATGTATGAACCGTATGCCGAATAAGTCTTGGTTTTCAAAATGTTTAAAACTGATTCTAAATCCCACTTTCGAGGTGCAAGCATGAGCTACAACACCCGTTTTCTGAATCCCGTATCACTGACCAAACCTATGGGTTACACACATGTCGTTGAAGCTCGAGGCGGCAGAACGGTCTACATTTCTGGTCAGATTGCACTCGACAAATATGGCAATATTGTTGGAATCAATGATTTTGAATTGCAAGCTCGACAGGCGTTTCAAAATGTACTTCACGCGCTCGATGCAGTTGGGATGAAGTTTGAGAATGTTGTGAAGTTGGGATTGTTCGTGACTGATATTAGCCACGTGAAAACATTAAGGCGCGTTCGAGACGAATTTGTGAATTTACAGCGACCACCAGCAAGTACCCTGGTACAGGTTGCGGCACTCGTGCGTCCAGAATTTTTGTTTGAAGTCGAAGTTATTGCTGTCGGACAGGAAACAACATGACGAATTCAAATGCCGATTTTGCAGGCACGCTTGAGGCTCGAGCATGAAATTCTTTTTGGTCGATGCGTTTACCAATAAAACCTTCGCTGGCAACCCTGCTGGTGTTGTCCCGCTCGAGGCGTGGTTGCCAGATCAGGTCATGCAGAACATGGCAATGGAGCACAACCAAGCCGAAACCGCGTTTTTTGTTCCAGAATTGGATGGTTTTCGTTTGCGTTGGTTCACGCCGACTGTCGAAGTAAACTTCTGCGGTCATGCCACGCTCGCCAGTGCCAAAGTCTTATTTGACGAACTCGAGTACGGACAACCAGAAATCAAGTTTTTTACCAGGGTTGGCGAATTGCGGGTCAAACGTGCTGGCGACTTGCTCGAAATGGATTTCCCAGCGTTCCCGCCCGAACCCGTGCTCGAGATACCAGATTTTTTAGAGCAAGGACTTGGGTTAAAACCACTCGAGGTTTTCAAGAATTTTGAGAATTACTTTTGCATCCTCGAGTCAGAACTGGCAGTGGTTTCATTAAAGCCTGACCTGGTAACCATTGCCAAGTTGCACCCA
>JANLWR010000482.1:0-6916 GCA_031364625.1 Deinococcales bacterium
CCCGAAAACGAATTTGTTGTGATTTATGCCATAGCCCACGAAAAGCGCAAACCGTTTTATTGGATCAGGTGTTTACCCTAACGTCTCGAGATCAAACCCACCGCGTTCTCGAGCCTTCAGTTTGCCAAAAGCATGGCTCGGGTCGTGTGGCGGCGCGATCACAAAACCACGCTCCGCCCACTCTGGGAACAATCTTTTCCGAGTCTCGAGCGTGGTCACTGGGTACAAATCAAAACCCATGATGTACGGGTATTGTACGTGGTTAAAAGTTGGGATTAAATCTGCCACATAAACCAAACCTGCCCCTTCAGACTCGAGAATGACCGCTTGTGAACCAAGGTTATGCCCTGGAATTGGCAGCACTTTTAGACCAGGCATAATCTCGGTTTCACCCTCAACCAAATCAAACAAACCAGCCTCGAGAATCGGCATAAAATTGTGCGCGTTATACGAGGCTCGAGAGCGTTCGTGGGCGTGGGTTGCGTCGTAAACTTCTTGGCTTTGCACAATGTACCTGGCGTTTTTAAAAGTCGGCTCGAGGTTTGCCGTGGTGTTTCGTCCAGCGTGATCAAAATGCAAATGCGTGTTGATGACAAGATCAATGTCTTTTGGCTCGAGGTCTAATTGCTTCAAGCCGTCAAAAATTGTTTCGTCACGTTCTACGGCAAACATGACGTCGAACTTGTCACCAGATTTATCATCCATGCCCGTTTCGACCAGAATGTTTTTGCCCTGCATTTGAATTAAGAGCGGGTTGATGCGCAACTGAATGCGGTTGCTCGAGTCTGGGGGTGCAACTTTTTCCCACAAGACCTTGGGAACTGTGCCGAACATGCTGCCACCATCGAGACGAAATTTTCCGTCGGTCAGCGAATAGACATCAACTGTGCCAATTTTGAGGTGTTTTAACCAAGCCATGCCTAAAGTTTAACGCCTGCAACCCTCGAGAATCTCTTGGGAAATGGCTTGCAACGACTCGCCGCGTCCAGCCAGTGTGACCAGAACACTGCCAACCACCACGCCATCGGCAACTTGCGCAATACCATGAGCGGTTTGGGCGTCGGCAACACCAAAACCCACCGCCACGGGCTTATCAGAAATAGCTTTTATCCTGGCGACCAAATCAGGCACTTCAGTTGGCACAAGCGCTCGAGCACCAGTCACACCCGTCACGGACACTGCGTAAATAAATCCCGTGCAATTTTCTGTCACCAGTTTGATGCGGTCTGCTGTGCTGGTTGGCGCAAGCAAGAACGTCAGTTTTAAACCTGCGGCATTTGCCAGAGAAATGAGGGTGTCAGCCTCGTCTGGTGGAAGGTCGGGCAAAATCAAACCGTCAACTCCAGCCTCAACGGCACTGGCGATGAACGATTCCTCACCAGTTGCCAGAATTGGGTTGTAATAGGTCATAATCAGTAACGGCTTGTTCGTGTGGGCACGCAAGGCTCGAGCCTGCTCAAACGTCCCCTCAACCGTCATACCGCCCAACAATGAAACCTCCGAGGCGCGTTGAATCGTGGGACCATCACCGAGCGGGTCAGAATACGGCAGTCCAATCTCGAGTAAATCTGCGCTCTCGAGCAACACCTTGGCGTGCTCGAGAAAGGATTTTGAGGTTGGATAACCTGCGGGCAAGTACCCGATGAAAGCGGCGCGATTTTCAGATTTGGCGTGGTCAAAAGCGTCTTGAATGCGGGTGGTCATGAAATAAACCTCGAGCATGATTTGGATTGGGTGAAATGTTTCTCGCGGGCGCATGGCAATGCGCTACGAACGACACGGGCAACGGCAAGGGCGCAGCGAGCAGCGCCCCTACGACGTAACATATCAATCATTGGCTTCACCCTTGCCCTCGAGATCACCCAAGATGCGCATGGCTTCGTTCACATCTTTGTCGCCGCGACCAGAAAGATTGACCACGATAATTTTGTCTTTACCCATTTCTGGGGCGAGTTTTCGCAAGTACGCCACCGCGTGAGCCGTTTCGAGCGCGGGAATAATGCCTTCGCATTCAGACAACAATTTGAAACCCTCGAGTGCCTCTGTGTCGGTAGCTGGCACGTACTCGGCAACTCGAGTTTCGGCGTAAAAACTGTGCTCTGGTCCGATGCCTGGGTAATCCAGACCAGCGCTGATGCTGTGCGCGGGTTGAATCTGACCGTTTTCGTCGTACAGCAAATACATCATGCTGCCGTGAAGCACACCCACTTTGCCCCCTGCGACGCTGGCGGCGTGCAAACCAGATTCGACGCCGTGACCTGCCGCTTCAACCCCAATCAAACGCGGACGAATCGCAGGATCAAGGTAGGCAAACGGCGCGAACAAACCAATCGCGTTGCTGCCACCGCCCACACAAGCCACCAGCGCATCAGGAATTTCTCGCCCTTCAACCTCGAGCAACTGGGCTTTGGTTTCCTCACCGATGACGCTCTGAAAGTCACGAACCATCGCAGGGTACGGATGCGGTCCAACCACGCTGCCAAGCACGTAAAACGTGTCCCTGACGTTCGTGACCCAATCCCGAATTGCTTCGTTGGTGGCATCTTTCAAGGTTTTTGTGCCGCTCGAGACTGGACGGACTTCTGCGCCCAATAATTTCATGCGAAAAACATTCAAACTCTGACGGCGCACGTCCTCCTCGCCCTGATAAACGATGCACTCGAGTCCGAACAGGGCGCAGGCGGTGGCGGTGGCGACGCCGTGCTGCCCAGCTCCCGTTTCGGCAATAATTCGTTTTTTGCCCATGCGTTTTGCCAGCAGCACTTGACCTATCGTGTTGTTAATCTTGTGCGCCCCAGTGTGGTTTAAATCCTCGCGTTTGAAGTAAATTTTTGCGCCATCGAGACGTTCGGTCAGGTTTTTGGCAAAATACAACCTCGAGGGTCTGCCAACGTACTCGCGCAAAAAGCCATGAAATTCGTTCAAGAATTCGGGATCAACTTTGGCGGCGGCGTACGCCTCACTCAGTTCCTCGAGCGCAGGAATTAAAGTTTCGGGCACATAGCGTCCGCCAAAACGCCCAAAACGTCCGCGTGCATTCGGCAATGGATAAGTTGGAAGATTCATGCTTTCACGTTACGCTCGAGCTGTAAAAGTCCTCGAGTACGCTGTCTAGCTGTCTAGTCAGGAATTGAAAACGAGTTTGAATCGCAACGCACATTCCTGTTCAAGCTCGCCAAAATCGGTGAGAATACCTGGGACAACAAAATGATCTCGAGCATTTAATCTCGAGCCACTTGGAGGTTTTATGGCAGATTCAAGAATTTTAAAATTGGCAGATGTTTTGGTTTCACACTCGACCAAATTGCAAGCGGGCGAACGTGTTCTGATCGAGGCGTTCGATGTTCCAGAAGAGATGGTCTCAATACTGATCGACCGGGTTGTTGACGCGGGTGCGATCCCGTTTGTCGAAACCAAAAACAATCGTGTTTTGCGTAAACTCCTTCAAAATGCCAGCCAAGACATGGTTGAACGCCTGGCGAGTTGGGAACTGAACCGAATGGAGCAAATGGATGCCTACATTGGCATTCGCGGAAGCCTCAATGCGCTCGAGAGTTCGGATGTGCCAAATGACAAGATGGCGCTTTATCAAAAACACGTGTGGGGCACGGTTCATCGTCATCGCGTCAACAAAACCAAATGGGTAGTCTTGCGTTACCCCAGCCCAGCCTTCGCCCAAAGTGCGGGCATGAGCACCGAAGCCTTCGAGGATTTTTACTTCAACGTGTGCACCCTCGATTACGCCAAAATGGAAGCCGCACAACAACCCCTCAAAGCCAGAATGGACAAAGCCGAACGGGTGCGGTTAACAGGCGTTGGCACGAACCTCGAGTTTTCCTTGAAAGGTCTTGAAGCCATTATTTGTGCAGGCGAGCGTAACATTCCCGACGGCGAATGTTTTTCTGCCCCAGTTCGTGACAGCGTGAACGGGGTCATCAAGTACAACACTCCAACGATTTATCAGGGCGTGCGATTTACCGACATCACGCTCGAGTTTAAAGACGGCAAGATCGTGGAGGCGACGGGCAGCGATACCAAACGCTTAAATGAAATTTTGGATTCCGACGACGGTGCACGGTACATCGGCGAGTTCGCCATCGGCTTCAATCCTTACGTCACCAAACCGATGCTCGACATTCTGTTCGACGAGAAAATCGCGGGCAGTTTTCACTTCACACCAGGTCAAGCCTACGAAGGCGTTGCCGACAACACCAACCGCTCGAGCGTTCACTGGGACATGGTCTTCATTCAAACCCCAGAATACGGCGGTGGCGAGATTTATTTCGACGACGAACTGATTCGCAAAGACGGTTTGTTTGTACCAAGCGATTTGCATGGCTTGAATCCAGAAAACTTGAAGTAAGCGAGTAGAAATTAGCAAAATTCTCGAGCCACATTTCTTGGCTCGAGAATTTATTTTAGGCTGCTCGAGATTTTACGGACTGTTGCTTTTTAAGAAACTTTTAACGTGCTCCTCGATGTCTAAAGGGGCTTCACCTGCGTAGATGACTTCAAAAAGCATCAGCATCATGACTGGTCCAAAAAGTTCGGCGAGTTGATGGATTGGTTCTTTCTTCTTCAGTTTGCCCTCTTTTTGGTAACGTTCCAGCATGGTTAGCATTTTTTGAATAATGCGTTTTGGAAACTCGAGGACGGCTGCCAATTCCGGATGCCTGGTGATTTCGGTGTAAAAAGTCAGAATTAAAGCTGCTCGAGCACGCAAAAGAAATTGGTAGGCGCTGGTGATTTGGATCAGGTCTGCCTTGAGGTTGCTACTGTACAGACTGGCGGTGCTGTCAAGTTTTGATGCCTCTTGTTTTAATGCCTCGAGAATTAAATTGTCTTTGTTACCGAAACGCCGAAACAGTGTGACCTCGCCAATTCCTGCCTCTTCGGCGATCAGTTTGGTGGTTGCACCCACATAACCCCGTTCGGTGACGACTTTGAGGGCGGCGTTGAAAATGATTTGTTGGTCGATGGCTGCGGGCATTTGTGGACTCCTTTGGCTAGCTTGACACGGTTGTGTGTTTTGTCGCTATGGGTGTTTTGGGTTTTGTTTGTTATCGCTGGGTTTGCAACCTATTGACAGTAGTTGCTTTCAATGATATTAATAGTAAGTGCTTGCTGTCAAATATCTCGAGAGAACCAAATCCAAATACCGACTATGCCAAGAATGATCGGGTTTAGTCCGTGCCTCATATGCCCAGATGCCACATTCCACACCTCTCGGAAAGGTACAAATCATGAATACAACAATCTGGATCATTCAAAGCGTGCTCGCTGCACTTTTCATCCTTCACGGGATTGCCATGTTCAACCCACCCGCAACAGTCCAAGAAAGCGTGGTCAAAAAAATGGGCTTCAGCCTGGGGTTTTTTAAAATTATTGGCACACTCGAGGTGCTGGGCGGCTTGGGTCTGATCCTGCCATCCTGGACGCGAGTTATGCCTGTACTTACTCCACTGGCGGCACTGGGGCTGGTCGTCATCATGCTCGGTGCGGTGGTCAGCCATGCACGTCAAGCCGAGGGTAAGCAAACTGTTGCCACATCCGTCGTCACTTTGCTTGCGATCTTCATTGCCGTCGGGCGTTTTTGGCTTTTGCCAATCTGAATATCACCTCGAGAATTTCGGTCAGCTACACCCTCGTTTTGTTCAACGGAGAACCCATGTCCCAGAAATTACGAAAACAACCGATCCCAAAAGACAAGCCACACAAAGCTGAACCATCGCTCGACATACTTTTAAACTGGACGGACAAGCACATTTTCAACCTCGAGAACCTGATTCGACCCGCACCAGAATCAAAACCACGCACGCCATTCGCCACCAAGCTACCCAAACAAAAGGTATCGATGCGAAACTTGACAGGACGGCAAATGCTTCAGGTTGTCCCAAGATTCTTGCCGTTAATTGCAAACATCGTGCTTGACTCACGCATGTACAACCGAGAATTTAAACCCTCGAGAACCCAAGCCAGCCCAAAATTTATCGCTGAACTACAAGCAATGGCTCGAGCTTTAGGAGCTAAAGACATTGACTACATTAAAGTGCCACACAACGCGATTTTTAAGGACAAGGGAATCCCTTGCGAGTACGCAATTGTTTTCACCGTCGAAATGGACAAAGAACCGATCAGCACCGCCCCAAGCTTTGAATGCCAACTCGAGGTGATGGACGGGTACAAACGCATGTCCACGATTTCCAACAGACTTTCAAAACACCTGCGAAAAAACGGTTTTGCGGCGTACCCAGGTACGGCATTAGGTGGATTGACCGATTATGTCCATCTTGCAGAGCTGGCAGGGCTGGGCGCAATAGGCTACCACGGATTATTGATCTCTCCAGGCGAGGGCGCGAGATTGCGCCTGAACACGATTTACACCAACATCACCAACCTGCCAACGCTGGAGGCTGGAGGGCAAGAAAACGAGCATCTTTGGGTGCGTGACTTTTGCGCGATGTGCAACAAGTGCATTCGCAAATGTCCGGTGGGTGCGATTTACGACCAACCGCAACCACGTGGTGATGGTGGCTTTCAAAGTCTTAACCACGCGACTTGCCGAGATTATTTTACCGAACATCATGGTTGCGCTATTTGCTTGGTGGTCTGTCCTTTTAGTCAGATTGGTTACGAAAAAGTGAAAGCAGGCTTTAAAGGTAACGCGGCTGCACCCCAGTTCCGAATCCCCACCCAGACTTGAGAACAACCAGTGCCACAAAATTTTGAAATTGAAACGGTATTTTGGATGGCTCGAGATTGAATACAAAAACCAAACCACGGAGAAACCAATGGAATCCATGAACGCAACAAACCAAGTCCTGATTGTTGGCGCGGGACCGACAGGATTGATGGCTGCCGCCCAATTGTTACGCCTGGGCATTCAACCACGCATCATCGAAGCGAACGCGGGACC
>JANLWR010000486.1:0-3965 GCA_031364625.1 Deinococcales bacterium
CGTTGGGTAATTTACTCAAATCCAATTTGATCTCGGTGATTTGACCCTCAACGTTGACCATAACACTTTTACTGGCGCCATTCCAGGCAATGCTGACACCCTTTAAACCGTTCAAGGCTCGGAGCGGAACGTACATTTTGGTGTTGTACAAAATGGGTGCGCGGTAGCCAGCCCCCTCTTTGCCAAGGCTGAGGTTGATGACCGACTGCTGGCGTTCAATGGTTGCCGTGCCTGCCACAAATTTGGTCACTCGAGCGCCGACCAGCGCCGCCAATTCGCGCACGGGCAGCATGATCGTACCCGCCACAAAAATGGCTTTGGCTGCCAGGGCATTGGTGTTCGCCGAAGAATTCAGCGAACTTGAGTTGACAACCTGAGGCGTGATCGCCGCCGCCAAAGGGGCAACCTCGCTGTCAAACAAGGTTTGGGCTTGTGCCGTACTGAGTGCCCGCCCAAGTCCCAGGGTGCTGCCCTTAAATCTTCCCCAGGGCGCTATTGCCCATCCCGAAGTGCCGCTGATCGCGGTCACGGTGCCGCTCTGGTCAGAGACATAAACCGTGCCGTCTTTGGCAATCACCGGCGAGGCATCGATGCGGTTTTTGAGGTTTTTCTTCCAAAGCAGCCCTCCGCTCGAGTTCAGGGCGTAAAAATAATTGTCAAACGATCCAAAATAAATCGTGCCATCCGCCGCCAGAGCTGGCACAGAGGAGACAAAACCATCGGTTTGAAAAGTCCAACGCACCGAGCCGTCGGGGTTGATGGCGTGCAGTTTTTTATCGTGCGAACCAACATAGATTGTGCCGTCTGCGGCAATCACTGGGCTGGAAAGCACGTAAAAGCCAGTTTTGTATTTCCAGCGCTCTGTCCCATCAGGATTGACGGCGTACAAATACGAATCGCTCGAGCCGATGTAAATTACACCGTCCGAACCAATGGCGGGCGAGGAGAACAGAAAACTTTCGGTCTGAAACTTCCAGCGCTCCGTGCCGTTCGGGTTGATGGCGTGCAAGGCTTTGTCGTGAGCGCCAATGTAAATCGTGCCGTCGCTGGCAATGGCGGGCGAAGAAAAAATGGATTTACCCAGTTTCAACTGCCATTTTTGCTGCCCCTGGGCATCCAGGGCGTACAGCAAGCCGTTGCTGTTGCCAAAGTACACCGTGCCGTCTTCGGACAGCGCCGGACTCGAGTAAATGTCGCCGCCCGAGGCAAAACTCCATTTGAGTTTTCCCTGACGCGTCAGGGCATAAAACGATTTGTTATAAGACCCAAAGTAAATGCTGCCGTCCGAACCGATGCCGGCGCTCGATTTGACAATGCCGCCAACATCGTACTTCCACTCGAGTTTGCCGCTCGAGGATAGGGCGTAAAACTTTTGGTCCACACCGCCAAAGTAAATTGTGCCGTCCAAACCGAGCGTCGGAGAATTCGTGGCGCTCGAGGCAAAAACCCATTTGCTGTCGCCCGATTTAAGGGCGAATGCCAAGCTTGCGAAAACCAAAATGGCAATGATCAATTTCAAAATTCTTTGCATGGTTCACCCTATCCCGAAAGCGCAATTTTGTCTTTCATTCTTATCCCATGAAGATTAAGTACCTCCCGCCTGCATTTTAGAATTTCCGCTTCGCTCCAATTCTGTCATTTCGGCAGCAGGTACGCTGTCCCTACTCCCTTCGGTCGGAAATGTTTTAGGAAAAAACTCTAAAACATTTCGGGGAGATACTTAGTGGCATTGAGGCTCGAGTCTACAAGATGTTTTCAGGATTGCTGCCTGAACAAATCAGATTGCCGTCATAGAAATCTATGACGGCAAGTACAAAGGATTGAGCCTGAGGTTTAATTTTGTGCTCGAACCAGCAGCGCCCGAACTTGAGCGTCTTCCTTCCAACGCAACGAATCGATCAAGTAAGGAATCGCTTCTTGTTTGAGGTTGCGTTGCAGACGCAAGTAACCCATTTTGGCGGCGGTTTTTGCAGCCCAGCCGGCAGCTTCGGTGTCAAGTGGCTGTTTGCTTTCAAGGTCTTTCCAAACTTTGTAGCCCTCTGACCACCACTGGGTGGTCGTGTACAACTCGCCCAAATAACGCATGTAGAGCATGTTTGCAGGATCGAGCTGAACGGCGGCGGCGGCATTGTTGACCGCATCATTCCAAAGCGAAAAATCAATAAAGGCGACCGGATAAGCGATTGCACCTTGGGCTGCCAATTCTTTGGCTGTATTGTAATAATCCAGGGCTTGAGTTTGAGCGGTGGCTTTGGCTGCCGTTAAGCCTGCCAGTGCGCCAGTGATGGTCAGGGCGAATGCAACGATCAGTCCAAAAATAAGTGGTTTTTTCATGATAATCTCCTTTTAGGACAAGTGATATTACAACAAACTGGGGCTAACCTGCACCATCTCGAAGTCGTTTTTGCTTGATCACATGGTCTTGTCTCGAAATCACATGGTCTTGTCTCGAGATCAAGACCATGTGCGCTGACATTGAATTTAAGGAAGGTAATTGCCTGGGGTGGCGAGTGTGCCCGGTTTCATGGTGTACTGACCGCCAATGCCCAAGACGAAACCGCCGTTGAAGCCCGCGTAAACACCCAAACGAAATTGCGGAACAATGTCGTAGTACAAACCAGCTCGAGTGTCATAAACAAAGCCTGCGCCCGAAGTGCCAACGCTCGAGATGCTGTTGAAACCGACACCAGCTTGGGCATAAAGCGATAAAGCACCGATGGGTTCAAGTTTGACGCCAGCATAGGCGCTGATTTCTGGGTTTAGTACCCCAACGCTGAAGTTATAACCCAAAGCGCCGTCTATACCGCCGTAGACCTTGACATCGTTGCCAACGCCGTAACGGGCAAAAACACCTGCGTTTACATCCGCACTGACAGAAATTGGCGAGGGTACGATTTGCAAGTCCAGACCGGCACCGGTGTAAACATTGACGTAAGTGTTATTGGTGTCAATCACTTGCATGATGTACTTGACACCAAGGCGGGTGCTCAGTCCGAATTGAGCATTTGAGGGTGCGCTTGGCACAAAAGCAATATTTAAGCTGCCACCAACGAATAAATTCGGAACAACTTCGGAACTGTAATTCAGTCCTGTGCCAATGCTAAAGTTTGGCAAAATGGGGACATCGACGGTGGCAGAAAAACCATCGGCGAGGGCGGGCGTACCAACGGCGAGCAGACCTGCGAGAGCGATGATAACAGAACGTGGTTGCATAAAAATCCTTTCGACTACAAACCTCGAGTTCACCTTTTTAAAAGTGGTCGGAGGCTGTGTCAATAACGGTTGAGGGCTTGAAAACTGAAATGTGGGACTGAAATCATTTGAAGCGCTAAAGTTGATTCAAATTACTTTTTGGTTTTTGCTTTGGCGTCATGCACCGCCGCTTTAACCTTGCCGACGCCAGCTTTAATATTTTCACTGACTTTGGTGATCGGATTATCGCTGACCTCTGCTTTGACTTCGTGGACGGCAGCTACGGCGCGTTCGGTGGTTGCCTTCACTTTTTCACTGGCTTTGTCGGCTGATGTTTTGGCGGTTTTTACTGCGCCTTTGGCTAACTTTGTTGCGTCATCAATTAATGTTTTACTTGTCATGTTGTCTCCCTTACCTTCGAGCTTTAGGCTAAAAGCCAAGGCTGATGATGAGCTGAGGCTAACCTGAATGGCAATCCAATTCTGAGAACCAAACCTTAATGCCCTAGATTGATGAGCATCAAACACCCATCACCCTCAGCAAAGCGATCTGCGCCATGCTTGACGCACTTCGCGTCGAACACTGAGCAAGGTAATGCAACGGCAAATGTGAAAACCATCCAAAAGCACAACAGAATTTTAAGGGCTTTTGAGCGCCTCTTTCCAGCGAGCCACAAAGCCGTGCGACGGTTGCAGACGCAGGGGAATAATCTGCACTGGAATGCTCGAGCTGCCAGCCACCGCCTGCGCCACCGAACCCAGTTGCAAACGTTC
>JANLWR010000756.1:0-3147 GCA_031364625.1 Deinococcales bacterium
GGTGCACGCCTGGGATCAAGACAGGTGCTGTTGTAGGGTCAAGAAGCTGCGCCCTTGTGCGCTAAATTTCATTTTCTTACATCAGAAAAATAGCTTGGAACAGGCTCGTTCTTCGCACAATCTTCGATAAACCTTAAACCAATCTCGAGCATCTTTATCGTTTTAAACGTCTGTGACATTCGGACGCTCGAGCGGCACAGGTCGGCGTAACCTGAGGACATGATTGAGATCAGTGGTTTCTCCAAACGGTACGGACGGGTTGAGGCGGTTTCCAAACTGGATTTAAAAGTTGTTCCTGGCGAAGTTTTTGGGCTTCTTGGACCGAACGGCGCGGGGAAAACCACGACCATCCGTGCGATGGTGGGTTTGACGCGTCCGAGCACGGGAACGGTGCGGGTGGGCGGTTTTGATGTCTGGCGCGAACCGGTCAAAGCCAAAGCCGCGTTTGGCTACATTCCAGACCGTCCGTATTTGTACGCCAAACTCACGGGGCGCGAGTTGCTGCGTTTTATTGCAGGGTTGCACAAGCTCGAGAATCCGAACCTCGAGATTGAGCGTTGGCTCGAGTTTTTCAGTTTGGAAGATTTTGGGAATGAATTGATTGAAACGTACTCGCACGGCATGAAGCAAAAACTGACGATCATTTCAGCCATGCTGCCCGAACCACCAGTGTTGATTGTGGACGAACCGATGGTCGGGCTTGACCCTCGAGCGGCAAAACAGGCAAGGGAATTGCTGGCGGGGTACGCCGCAAAGGGCAAAACCGTGCTGTTGACCACGCACTCTTTGCCTGTGGCGGAGGCGGTGGCGCACCGAATTGCAGTTTTGGACAGGGGGCATATTCTGGCGGAGGGAACACTCGAGGAACTCCAACAGCAATCTGGTACGGAACGCGGCGGCGTGGAGGGCAACACGCTCGAGCGAATTTTCTTTAAGTTGGTCGAGGAAGAAGAACTCGAGCGTCAGACGGCTCGGGAGAAGGCGGCTTAATGTCACTGGTGAAATCCGCGAACCTGCAAGGCAGCGCGAGGGTCTCGAGTTCGCTGTTAAACCTGAAATTTCGGGCGTTTTACAATGCGCTCGCCAGAGGTCCAAAAATTGGCTATCTGATTATTTTGTCGGTCGTCCTTTTGGTCGTCTACGCCGAACTCGAGGGCACGCACCGAGCCATGACGTTCTTATGTAACTTTGGCAAGATTTTTTCTGAGTCTTGCAGTTTGGTTGGGCGCAGCGTGGCGCAAAGGGCACTCGAGACTGGTTTGATCGTGCTGGCTTCGGGTGTGACGTTTTCGGCGATCACCACGGCAATCACGACGTTGTACTCGAGCGATGATCTTAATTTTTTGCTGGCGCAACCGATTCCGACCTCTCGGGTTTTCGCTTTAAAACTGGGCGAGACGTACCTGAGCGCGGCGGGTGTGCCCTCGCTCCTGACCGTGCCGCCGTTGTTGGCGATTGGACTGTTTTTTCATGCGCCGTTTTGGTTTTATCCGCTTGCGGTTTTGTCAGCACTTCTGGCATATGCCTTGCCCGTCGGTTTGGGTGCGGGCATTGCCATTGTGCTCATGCGTTTTGCTCCTGCCGGTCGCGTCCGTGAGGTGGCTACGGGCTTGGGCGTGATCCTTAGCGCCAGTTTGGTCTATGTGATTCGGGCGGCAAAACCAGAAGAATTGCTGAAACGCCTTGCCAACCTCGACAACGACAATGCCATCACACAGTTTTTAACCCAATTTGGTACGCCGTCCAACCCTTTGCTGCCAAGTTCTTGGGCGTCTCGAGTGATCTGGGACGGCGCTCGAGGTTCGTTCTCTTTGAGCATTTACCCGTTGGTCATGTTGTCGGCGCTGTTGTTACTGGTGGCGGGTTGGCTTGCCAGCAAAGCCTATCAGGAGGGCTGGGTGCGGGGTCTCGAGAGTTCGCGGGTGCGCCTTGACCCGACGCCAAGGGTGGCGAGTGGCATCGAGAATTTCTTTGGAAAATTTGGCGCGAGTGGGCATTTGATCGTCAAAGATGCACGCTTGTTGTTCAGGGACGCCACGCAATGGTCGCAATTGCTGATTTTGGTGGCGCTGGGCGGCGTCTATGTGGTCAGCGTTCGGGCATTCCCAATTCAGGGCGAGTTGATGAAAAATGCGGTTGGCTTCATGACCCTGGCATTTCAGGGTTTTGTGATCTCAGGCGTCGGCATTCGCATGGCATTCCCAACCGTCAGTTTTGAAGGACCGGGATTTTGGTTACTGCGCACCGGTCCAATCTCGAGCCGCAATATTGTGCTGGCAAAATACTGGGGCGCATTGCCAGCAACATTGGTACTGGCGTTGGTGCTGGGCTATTTCAGTGCCAGCAGCTTAAATCTGTCCGCCGTGCTGCAACTCTCGAGCGTGCTGGTGGCAGTCTCGAGCGCGTTGGCGATTACGGCGCTCGGGGTGGGCGTGGGGGCTGCCTTGCCGCGTTTCAAAGCCGATAACCCTGCCGAGGTGGCGGTCAGTGCTGGAGGCTTGCTGTACATGGTGCTGTCACTGTTTTACTCGGGATTTTTGGTGCTCATCGTGGCACGACCCGCGTACTTGAGCGTAACTCAACCCAATCTTTACCCTGGTTTAAGTTATTTTGCCAGTTTTGAAGGCTTTCTGGTGCTTGGTTTGATGCTGGTTTTCACCGTGGTTGGAACAATTGCCCCGCTTTGGTACGGCTGGGTCAAACTCGATCAGTTTGAATAAGGCGTTCAAACCGCTCTTCTCAAAGCTCGAGGTGCAAATTCCACACCAGAATTCGTATTTGTCGCCTAAACTGGATGTCATCAGGTAAAGTTGCTGCTTTAGGCGCAACTTTCACCCATCTGAGGAGACGAACTTGAGTAAAGTCTTAATCGTAGACGATTCTGTAAGTGTGCGCAAAGCGCTCGAGCGCCTGCTTGCCCCACGGGATTTTGATGTCACCAGCGCCTCGAGTGCCGAACACGCGCTTGAATTGATTGCCACGACCGTTCCAGATTTGATTATTGCCGATGTGGTCATGCCTGGCATGACTGGTTTTGAACTCTGTCAACGCCTTAAAGCCATGCCCAGTTACAAGCAAATTCCGGTCATTCTGATTTCGGGCATTGTGGACAGCGCCGTGCAAAGCCAAGCCAAAGATTCTGGTGCG
>JANLWR010000759.1:0-3435 GCA_031364625.1 Deinococcales bacterium
AAGCGCCTGATCGGCGGTGACTTGACCCACCAACGCTGGGGTCAGTGAATTGCCCACCAGGTCATAGACGGGTCCACCGACGCCAAAGTAAGACAGGGTTGGCTCGAGCACCACGTTTTTGGAAGCGGTTGGGCTGTAATCGGCGTTGGGTTGTAGGGTCTTGTATGCTTGACTTTTCAAGATGTCTTGGTTGGCTGGAATATGTCCGCCACCCGCCCAGGTCACGCCGCCTTTGGTTTCGACGTAGTTGATAAATTTCATGACGGCAGCGAATTTTTCGGCGCTCATGGGTTTTTTGCTGTTGTTTGGAATCGCCAGCATGTGCGAATCTGCCCAGGTTTTTTGATTGTCAAACAACTTCGGGAACGCCATCACGCCGTAATCGAAGAGTTTGCCTTTGGCTTTCAGGTCAACCATGGTTGGGACTTCCCAATTGCCAACGATCATGAATGCGGAACGCCCTGCCGTAAACAAACCAATCATTGATGGATAATCAGAGTTCTTGGAAATTAAGCCATCTTTGGTCCAACCAATCATGGTGTCCAAGGCTTTCTTTCCTCGGGTTGCCAGGTCAGCCGTTGAAAGCTTACCGCCCTTCACCAACGCACCACCTTGTTGGTTTAACAACGTGTAAAAGATACGCCAGACATCGGCTGGATCGTTGGCGCTCGAGGTGGCAATCGGTTGCACTCCCGCTTTTTCTTTGATGGTGCGCAAGGTGGCGGTGAAATTGTCCACGCCGGTCAAACCCGTTGGTTTGCCGCTTGCATCAAGCACCCCTGCTTTTTTCAAAATGTCTTTGTTGTAGTACAGCACCAGGGTATGTGTGTCGAGCGGCACGCCGTAAAGTTTGTTCTCGCCACCTTCGGATTTGGCATAACCCAAAGAGGATTTGACCAGTGAGGGCAAGAATTTACTGACGGGCAAGCCTGCCGCCGCCAGTTCTTCGTTGGTGAACGGACGCAAGTCTTTGCCCTTGATGCCCGCACCCAAGTGCGAAAGGTGATAGGTCATGACATCGGGGGTTTCGCCCGCCACGACCGAAGTATGAATTTTGGTGTAAAACGGTTCGCCCCACGCCAGGGTCGAATTCTCGATTTGAATATCAGATTGGCTTTTGTTGAAATCAGCCACAATTTGTTTCATGCGGATACCATCACCGCCACCAAAAAAGTCCCAGTAGACGACCTTGACAGTTCCGCTTTGGGCAAACACACCCGCTACGGTTGCGGCTGCAATCAATGTTCCAATGGCTAGTTTAAAACGCATAAATTCCTCCTGAATGGGTTGAGAAAATGAAGTGACACTGCATTAAACTAAACTTTTTTGGCTCGAGTGACCTCCTTAAACGTGTTTTGTCGATCTTGGATTTTGCATGGAACAAGAACCACTTTTAACCAATTGATTGCGCCTTGCGATACTCGAGTCTTGCCTTCAAAACGAAAGTGTTGATAAATCATTTTTTAGTTCCAAAAAGCTTTTTTATGGTGTTTTGCAATGTAAACCCTTGTGGTTGCAGACAAATGCAAACTGCAAATGGTTAAACATTGCGGGATGTAAAACTCTCAATTGGTTGACGCTTTTGTAATTTAGTGATACCAATTGGTTATGTCAACTGCCGACCAAACCCATGAAGCCATTCAGCGTCTCGCTCGAACCACGCCAGGACTCAAACTGCCCGGAGAGCGCGAACTTGCCGAACAGTATGGGGTCAGCCGCCAGCAGGTCAGGCGCGTGTTGGCGCGTCTTGCCACCGAGGGCGTGGTTGAACGTCGTCAGGGCAGTGGCACGTACGCCGCCATGTTCAAACCCGAAACCATGCGCCGCCTTGGTCTGTGGATTGACAAACGACTTCGTTTGCGCGATGACCCATTTTTTGCCCTGATGATCGAACGCATCTTGCACGCCTGCCACGATGACAACATCCGTTGCACCGTCGAACGCGTCGATGAAAGCCATCCACCTCGAGCTTGGGAAGACGGCATTCTGACGCTGGGTATGGCAGCCGCCACCTTGCTACCGCGTCTGAACCCCCAAGACCCACCCGCCGTTGGCTTGTTCGTCGATTTCCCCCTGCGTCCAGGCGGTCATATCAGCCTGTTGCAAATGGACGATTTCGGTGCTGGTCAAGACGCCATTGGGTGGCTCGCCAGTCAAGGCTGCTCGAGATTCGTTTTTGTTGGACGCTTCGGATTGCCCGTCTCTGATGCAAGGCTGGCAGGTGCTCGAGAAGCCTGCAACCAATTGGGTATGCACCTCGAAGCGATTGATGCCCGCATGAATTACCCTGCAGGTTTAACCGCAGGTTCGGAATTGAAACTGTTAAACACCGAAAAAACAGGGGTGTTCTGTGCCAACGACTGGCTTGCCCTCGGTGTTCACGCTGGTTTAAGTGGTCGAGGTACAAAAACTCGAGATTCAGTCCTGATGGCAGGGATCGATGGTCTGCCCGTGGTGGCTGACCCTCGAGTTGGCGTCCGTTCACTCCGAGCGCCACTCGAGACGATTGCCAGCGATGCGTTAGCCGAATTGCGTCGTTTAAGCGGTTTCCCACCCGTTGGAGGTCGCGTGGTACGGTATCCGCTCACTTGGGCGGACGAGTCGAAAATGGGATAAAGTTTCTCGAGTTGCGGAGGTTTTATGTCGAGCACCAATTACAAATCCGAACTGGTCGGGGTTTTCGGTCATCCTGTCGCGGAAAATCCGACCATTGTCATGCAGGAGACTGGTTTTAAGGCGCTCGGTTTGAACTGGCGATACCTGAACATCGAAGTCCTGCCCGAAGACCTCGAGTGTGCCGTGCTGGGCTTACGCGCCATGAATTTTGCGGGCATCAACTGCACCATTCCGCACAAGGTCACGGTGCTCGAGTTTTTGGATGAGGTTGCACCCGATGCGCGGGTGATGGGTGCGGTCAATACCGTTCGGCGCGAGGGTGACAAATTGATTGGCGAGAACACTGACGGCAAAGGTTTTATTCGGGCGTTAACCGAAGATGCCAAACTCGAGGTGGCTGGGAAAAAAGTGGTGGTCTTGGGTGCGGGTGGTGCGGCTCGAGCGATGACGGTAGAGTTGGCATTCAACGGCGCGAGTCACATTACGGTGGTCAACCGCGATCAGGCAAGGGGCTTGGCATTGGTCAAACTTTTGAACGACCATACGCCCGTCAAAGCCGAATTCGTACCGTGGCTCGAGACTTATATCGTGCCAGCAGACACGGATATTCTGGCGAATGCGACCTCGATTGGTTTGTACCCGAATATTTCAGACCGTCCGAACCTCGAGTTTGATTCCATAAGACCGAACATGATTGTTTGCGATGTGATTCCCAACCCGCCACGCACACCGTTTTTGCAAGCCGCCGAGGCTCGAGGGGCGAGAACCTTGGATGGTTTGGGAATGCTGGTCTATCAGGGGGCAATCGCTTTTAAAATG
>JANLWR010000528.1:0-9105 GCA_031364625.1 Deinococcales bacterium
ACACTCGAGTTTAAATAATCAGTCCTTCTAGTTGGTTTCATTTGTTTAAGCAAGCATTGGAGTTGGTGCGCATGGCGCACCCTACAAGCACAACATTCGGAGATTCATGGTTGCTGTCATCTGTTTACACCCTGCCATTGACCGCACGCTCGAGTTGAGCGCGAGCCTTACCGTGGGTGGTTTAAACCGTGCCGCCCGTGTTTTTGAACGGGCGGGCGGTAAGGGTGTAAATGTGGCTGCGGTGCTGACCAGTTTGGGCGCAGAGACTTGCGTGATTTTGCCCACGGCTGGCAGCAACGGCATCAAGCTCGAGTATTTACTTCAAAAGCAAAACATTTCGAGTTTTAAAATTATTGTCCCTGGTGAAACCCGAGAGTGCCAGGCGATTTTGGATGGCACAGAACCCACCGAAATCAACGAATCTGGTCCGAGCCTAACGCCGAATGATCTTCTCAAACTCGAGGCGTTGATTCCAGATGAAACGCATTTCGTCGTGCTTTCGGGAAGTTTGCCGCCAGGTTTGGATGTGCTCGAGTTTGGTGCTTTTGTGAAGCGTTTGAGTGTGGATCATAAAGTTGTGGTGGACACTTCGGGGGAGGCTTTAAAGGTGGCAATCGAGAACGGGGCATATCTGATCAAACCAAACCAAACCGAACTCGAGCAACTGGCTTTGACACCCAACGAGATTTTTGAGCGCTTTGGCACTCGGGTACTGCATTCCAAAGGTGAACACGGACTCGAGTACGTCGGTCCTGAAGGCGGTTTTTCTCAAATCTCAAAGAAGCTTGAAGTGGTGAATTCTGTCGGTGCAGGCGATGCCACGCTGGCAGGATTTCTCTTCAGTCTCGAGCGCGGAGAATCAATTCAAGACTCATTGCGTTTTGCCGGCGCGTGCGGTGCGGCGGCATGTCTCGAGCTTACGGCTGGCGTGGTCAACCTCGAGAACATTGAAACGTTCCTTGGGGTTGTTCATGCCTGAATGGATTTTGGGGCTTGATGGTGGCGGCACAAAGACGGTGCTCGCCGTAGCCAACCGCGATGGCACGGTACGAGAGGTGGTTGCGGGTGCGGGCATCAATCCGTTTGATAATCCTGTATGGCAAAGCGAACTGAGACGAATCCTGGATCAGGTTTCCCTCACACCAGATCAAATTGCCTTCTCGAGCTTTGGAATGCCAGGTTACGGCGAATCGGAATCGATTTCCGCTGCGCAACTGGCGGCGGCTCGAGACTGGGCGGGTGAACGTATCGCGGTGCAAAACGATGTCGCGGTGGCGTTCACAGGTGCACTGGCTGGACAACCAGGTGTGCTGGTTTTGGCGGGAACAGGTTCGATGGCGTGGGCTGAAAATGCCGACCGCGTGATTCGGGTCGGTGGTTGGGGGCAGGGCTTCGGTGACGAGGGCAGTGCACACTGGATTGGGCTTCAAGCCTTGCAAAAACTGAGTTGGAGCATTGACGGTCGACTTTTGGACGGGGAATTTCGTCGAGGCTTGCTCGAGCACGTCGGCATCAAAGAAGGCGAATTGATTGCCTGGTTTTACAGTCTTGCCCATCCGCGCCCCAAAATTGCGGCATTGGCAAAAGTGGTAGACAACCTGGCGGGGTTGGGCAACTTGACGGCAAAGCACATTTTGCTCGAGGCGGCACAACTCCTGAGCCAATTGGGATTGGCAGCGCAAAAACAACTCAAACTCGAGCAAACCAGTTTTAGTTGTGCCGGCAGCGTGTTTAAAAGCCTGATGGTTAGGGAAACCGTGAAACACAGGTTATCAACCCTCGGGATTTGGTTCGAGCCTGTCGGCAGTCCATTGTCGGGAGCATTGTTCAGCGCGGCACAAAACGCGGGTTGGGATGTGAACCAACATTGGTTAAAGCAAATCAACCAAAACCTTGGAAGGAAAACATCATGAACGCCACCGAACAAACCATTCTCGAGCAATTTTCCTACTGGCAACAAGCCTTGACGCTTGACCTGGGCGCCGCAAAACTCGAGCCTGGACCAGTTGCCGTGATCGGCTGCGGCACGTCGTACTATTTGGCGCAAAGCATTGCGGCAGCACTCAATCAAAGTCCAAACCACAGCGCGATAGCCGTGCCTGCCGGCGAATGGCATTTGCGCCGCCGCGATTATATTACCGATACCAAAGTGCAGGTGCTGGCACTCTCGAGAAGCGGCAGCACCACCGAAACCGTTGCCGCCGCCAAAGCCAGCCTCGATGCGGGTGAACGGGTGATCGGCATCACCTGCGAGCCAGACAGCGATCTTGCCCGCGTCAGTTCGCAGTGCGTTTATGCCCCCACGCATCCGCTCGAGGATATTGTCATGACCACCAGCGCCAGTTTGATGCTGCTGATTGGTTTGGCGCTGGCGGGACAAAAAATCACGAGCCAGCAAATTCAGGAGGCGCAAGATTTACTCGGGCAGCACAAACATAAATTGGATGGTTTGATTCAAAACCGTTCGCACTTTGTTTATTTGGGTGGCGGCGCATTGTACGGAATTGCCAGTGAAGGCGCGTTAAAACTGATGGAAATGAGCTTGTCGTTCTCGCAGGCGTACCATCCGCTCGAGTACCGTCACGGTCCGATTTCGTTGATTGACGAACACTCTATGGTCGTCATGCTCTACAGCCCTGAGACGCTCGAGCAGGAAACAAAACTTGTATCTGAACTGCGCGAAAAAGGGGCAACCGTGATTGGTTTTGGCGGGGCTGGAAATCTAAGCCTAAAGCTATTGGAGACCTCAAGCCTGCGCGGTTTGATTGCCCTGCCAACTTTGCAATGGTTGGGTGAACGCGTCGCGCAAAGTAAAGGTTTGAACACCCGCGAACCGCGCCATTTGACCAAAGTTGTGGTGCTCACATGAACCCTCGAGCGCCCATCAAACTTGCCGTGGTTGGCGCAGGTTCTCGAGGTGCGATTTACGCCCAGTACGCGCTCAGTCATCCAGATCAGGTACAAATTGTTGGTGTTGCCGAACCCAGAGATTTTTACCGCAATCAAATGGTTGCATCACATCAAATTCCACTCGAGAATGTCACCGAGCATTGGCACGATTGGCTGACGCGCCCAAAATTTGCCGATGGAATCATCATCACCACGCCCGACGCATTCCATGCCGAACCTGCAATTGCTTTTGCCAAACACGGTTATCATTTGTTGCTCGAGAAACCCATGAGTCCAAATGAAACCGATTGTCGGCGGATTGTTGCCGCCGTGCGCGAGGCGGGGGTAATGCTGGCGGTCTGCCACGTCATGCGTTACACGCCGTACACCAAGTTATTCAAGAAAATTCTCGACTCTGGGCAGATTGGCGAAATCATTTCCGTGCAGCACCTCGAGCCGGTCGGATTCTGGCATCAAGCACATTCGTTTGTGCGCGGCAATTGGCACAACGAAAGCCGCTCGAGTTCGATGCTCTTGCAAAAATCGTGTCATGACCTGGATTGGCTGAGTTACATCGTCGGCAAGCCTTGCGTGGCAGTCTCGAGTTTTGGCAGTTTGAGTCATTTCAAAAAAGAATTTCGCCCAGTCGGGGCGGCGAGTCGTTGCCTGGATTGCGGCGTCGCCAATGCCTGCGCTTACGACGCAAAACGCTTTTACTTTGAGAATCTCGAGGAGGGCAATACAGATTGGCCACTCAATGTGATTACCACCGACATCAGCGAGGCGGGAATTCTGGCGGCACTGCGAACGGGTGATTACGGACGTTGCGTTTACGGCGGTCTGGACAACGATGTGGTCGATCATCAGGTCGTCAACCTCGAGTTTGAGGGCGGTGCAACGGCAAGTTTTACCATGACCGCCTTTACCAAACCTCGAGACCGTGAAACCAGAATTTTTGGTACAAAAGCCGAATTGTACGGAAATGGAAATATTCTGGAAATATATAACTTTCTGACCAGAGAGACCACAACCATCAATTCCGAACTCGAGTCCGACGGTTCAATTTTATCTGGTCATGGTGGCGGCGATGAAAACATCATGCAAGCGTTTGTCAGCGCACTGCTTGAGAATAACCCCGAGCATATTTTGTCCGGTCCAAGTCAAACTTTGGAGAGTCATTTGATGGTCTTTGCCGCCGAAAAAGCCCGCAAACAAAACCGTGTCATGTCCGTCGATCACGACAACTCCAAGGTTTTTGAAAACGAATCCGCATGAGGTCATTGCTGAAATCGGGGCAGGATATGTCGGGCTTGTCACCACCGCAAGCTCGAGCCTAAAGATTTACTCGTCTTTGGTCTAGACATGTCAAGCACAAACTTGATGTGTGGGAGGTTCTTATGTTTAATTGTTTTGCTTCACTTTTTTCACTCAGCTTCGCCCTCGGGGCGTGCTCGAGTCTGCCCGTCGTTGATAATTCGTTGCTCGAGTTTCAAACCAACAAAACCAGTACTGTTACATATACCGCAAGCTTAAAGGATTTCCCCAATCCCGAACGCGGATTTTATGCCGATTCGGAATATTATCAATCGTCACCAAATACACTGACCACCACTCAATTGAAAGCCCTGATCTTAGAGAAAGCCAGCGCGGGTTATCAAGTCAGTTTGATTCACCGCAGTTATTTTCTGCCCGAATTCATCAACACCGCAAAACTTCCAGGGTCGTTTATCAACACCGTGCGTCAAGACTTGCAGGCGGCTCGAGGTGCGGGTCTGAAACTGATTTTGCGTTTTGCCTACCGCACGATTGCGCTCGAGGACTGCAATGGGCTGCCGCCCACCGAACAACCCGCCTGCATTGCCAGAGCCAAAGCCGAGCACGACCCGACCAAACAAACCATCCTCAACCACCTCGAGAATTTACGGGCGGTACTTTTCAGCAACGCGGACGTGATCGCTTATGTTGACGCGGGTTTGCTCGGCACGTACGGCGAATGGGCGTATGCCACCGACCAAGGCGTGGGTTCATTGCTCTCGGGTTTTAAAGACAGTTTAGCGCCAGACCCGCAATACGGTTATTCGGACGGCAATGTGCCAAACGCCAACACCAAAGAAATTATTGCCAAGTTTTTAGACGTGCTGCCCGAAACTCGAGCCATCGCCATTCGGACACCAGAGCAACGCGTGATGTTGTTGGCAGATTCGTTTGATCCTCGGGTTTGGAATCCCAAAAAAACCACCATCACCAATGAAACGGCTTTTGAAGATTCGGCACTTTCTCGACTTGGGGCGCACAACGATTGCTTTCTGGCTTCAAGCGATGACTTTGGGACGTATTATTACGGCAATTACCCTGGCGTGGACGTTGCAAGCCAGATTCAAAAAGAAAAAGAGTACCTCAGTGCCAACAATTTGTTTGTGCCGATGGGCGGCGAAACTTGTGCCGTAAACACCGATGTCTCGAGCGCCCAGTATCCCGCCTACGCCAAAGCCGAACTGCGCAAAATGCGCTTTAGTAGCCTCAACACCGATTACAACCAAGATGTCTTGATCGCCATGGGTGCAACATTGACCGACGCCAAGAAAAACTTGGGTTACCGTTTTGTGCTGCAAAGCTCGAGCGTCCCAAGCAAAGCCTTGCGCAATGAAAATATCAATATCAAATTCACGGTTAAAAACGAAGGATATGCCAGCCCGTACAACCCGCGCAATCTCGAGGTGGTGTTTGTTAAAGCTGGCAGCGCCCCAATTCGCCGCAATGTGGTTTTAAATCGATCAGTCAACACCGATCCGCGTTTTTGGAAACCGCTCGAGACCAAAATGGTGAACCTCAACGTCAAAGCTCCAAGTGATGCTGGGACGTATTCGGTGTATTTAAACTTACCTGACCCAATGCTGCCAAACGATGCGCGTTATAGCCTGCGTTTCGCCAATGAAAACGTCTGGGACTCGAGCAAAATCGCCTTGCCTCAAGCCAGTACCGCGTTTAACGCGCTGAGTCAAAGCATTCAAATTCGTTAGGCATCACGGCTCGAGTTCGCCCGACCACAAACGCCGCATTTCCGCACTGCTTTCGAGCAGTTCCTCGAGCGTGCCAGTTGCCGTAATACAACCATGCTCGAGCACAATAATTTTGTCGGCACGTTTGAGGGCTGGTTTTCGATGCGAGACGACCAAACAGGTTGTCTCGCTCGAGTGTTCAAAAACCCGGTGCCAGAGTTGTGCTTCGGTGTTGACATCCAGGGCGCTCGAGAGGTCGTCGAAAACCAGCAGTTCGGGTTCGCGCACGAACATTCTGGCGGCGGCAGTCCTGGAAACTTGCCCGCCCGAAAGCTTGACGCCCTTGCTGCCAATTTTGGTTTCAAAGCCGTCTTCAAAACCCAGCAGGTCTTGCTCAAGCACCGCGTTTTTCACGGCTCGCTCGAGTTTTATTGGATCATTTAGAAGCCCGAGCAAAATATTGTCGCGCAGTGTGCCGCTAAACAAAACTGGCACTTGCGAGGTGTAAGCAACCCTGGGTGGAATCAGTTCCTGGGCACTTGCTGGCATTCCATTCCAAAGCACGCTACCAGTTTGAGGCTCGAGCAAACCTAGCATGGCGCGAAGGAGCGTGGTTTTGCCCGAACCAATGCGCCCAGTGATGACCGTAAAACTGCCACGCTCGAGCGTCAGGTTGATGTTCTTGATGCCTCGAGCACTGTTTTCAAACGTGTAACCGAGGTCACGGATTTCAAGGCATTGCAAAGTGTCAGATTCGGTTTTGACTCGAGGCTCGAGGGCTGGGATTTTTCCTGAAAGTGCGATGGCATGTGGTTCGATCAGTTTGTTTTGGTTTGCACCTTGCAAGAGTTCGATCATGCGTTTGATGCTGACCCCCGTTTGACGCATGGTGTTCATAAAATGCCCAAAGAATTCGGTGGTGTGCGCCACCCGCTCGAGGTAACTGGCAAAGACCGCAAAATCACCGATGGTGAACGTTTTTTCGCGCATTTCTGATGCCGCCAGCAACAAAATAAAACCTGTACCAAATTGCACCACATTGCCGTAAATCGCATTTAAAACTTGGGTTTGAACGCTATCGCGCAGCAGTGCCGCCCGTCGTGCATCGCCGAGGCGTTTGAAATGTGCCATTACTCTGGCTTCCGCGCCCGCGACCTGAATCCCCTGCACCGCGCCGAACATCTCGCCCAGAGCGCCAGTGACTTTGGCGGTGCTTTCACGGCTTTGTTCACGCAGTTTCTCGAGTTTGCTGCCGTACAGATACGTCAGGCTCATGACGATAGCGAGCGGCACAAAAACCAGCAAGGTGATGCGGGCATTGATCGAAAATAAAATCGCTAATGCAACGACCAAAAAGACCACTCGAGAACTGATATCAAGCGTCCAATCGCTGGTTTCCTTAACCATGCCAGGGTCATCCCGAAGCGTGCTGATGGCTTCGCCCAAGCTGACAGGCAGTGCCCGTGCGCCAGGACGCTCGAGGATGTGCGCCAGGAGGTTGCGGCGCAGCAACGCACTGATGCGAAACCGCCAGGGAATGTCGGCAGCCATACCACCAAAAATCGAGGCGGCGCGAACCAGGGCAACCACCATCACCAGCGCCATGATCGAGGCAATGTTCAGTTCGAGTGGGCGTTTCTCGAGCGCGTCAAAAAAGAATTTGGCGATTAAACCCTCTAAAAGTGGAATGGTGAA
The DNA here is from genome assembly GCA_031364625.1 of Deinococcales bacterium. GTDB lineage: Bacteria > Deinococcota > Deinococci > Deinococcales > JAAFIG01 > JANXTZ01. Next base: position 7,584 of record JANLWR010000528.1, read on the forward strand.
GACCAATCCCCACATCAGGGTATTCAAGGCGTACAGAGCGCCCTGTTGCCAGATCATGCTTTTCACGACGTGCCAGGTGCTCAGTGGTTTGGCGCTCATACCAACACCTCCTCTAAGCCTGTACGCCGCAACTGCGCAAACCTCGAGTTTGGATCACCCGCCAGGGCTTGGGTCGCGCCGTGCTCAAGGATTTTGCCATCCTCGAGAATCAAAATTTCATCGCTGCGAAGAATGGTTTGCAAACGGTGCGCGATAATAATGGCGGTGCGACCCGTCAGCAGTTTGCTCACGGCACGCTCGAGCAGCGCTTCGGTAGCGGGGTCAAGACGACTGCTGGCTTCATCGAGAATAACAATGCTGGGATTGCGCAAAAAAACCCGCGTGAACGCCAGCAATTGCGCCTCTCCCGCGCTGAGGTTGGCGCTCGAGAGTTCGGTATCGAGTTGCTTGGGAAGCGTGCGAACCCAGTCTTGCAAACCCAGTTCCTCGAGTGCCGCCCAAATTCTGGTGTCGGAGACAGTTGGATCAAAGAAACTCAGATTCTCGCGGATGCTGGCTTGAAAAAGTTCGACATTTTGCGTCACCAACGTGACCCGACTGCGCACCTCCTCGAGTTTTGCGGCTGTTAACGGAATGCCGTTTAAGCGAATCTCGCCGTGCTGCGGGTCGTAAAATCGCATCAGCAAACGCGCCAGGGTAGTTTTACCGCTGCCCGTGCGTCCCAACAAACCAAGCACTTTCCCAGCCTCGAGCTTAAACGAAATATTCTCGAGCACTTTTTCGGGAGGTTCAGGATTGTTATCTTCAAGCGGTTTCTCGAGTTTTACATCGTCCTCGTACCCAAAATGCACCCCACGAAATTCAACCTCGAGCGCCCGTTCAGACCAATTCGCGCCCCGCCCGTCAACCAGTTTTGAAGTGGTGTTCAGAAGTTCAGTGACCCTCGAGATTCCCGCGTCGGCGCGTTGCAATTCTTGAAGTTGGTTGCGAATCTGATCGAGCGGTTCGGCAAGCAACCTGGTGTACTGATAAATCAGATAGACCGTACCAAGCGAAATCACCTTGTTCTGATAAAGAGGCGCGGCAACACCAAATGCCAGTGCAGTACCAAACGCCATCAAAATCTCGAATGCGACCCACATGCTGCCGCCGAGCATGTTGCTGCGCCAAACCACCGGATACCAAGTTCTGAGGCGCTCAAAAAAGCTGCGCATCACGTACTGCGTCGCGCCAGAGGACCGAATGTCTTCAGTGCCCGAAAGTTGCTCGCCGATAAAACCAAAAAATGTCGCGTTTTGTTCGCGCACCGCCTTCCAGTACGGTGTGCCAAGATTACGCACGCGTGCCAAGACCAACATTGCCACCAAGGAGAACACGGTCAAACTGATGCCAATGCGCCAATCCTCGAGAAACATCACAACCAGCACGCCCAGCAGCAGCAACATATTGCCGCCAAGGTGAATGCTGAGATTCGAGAAAAACGCGGCGAGGGTGCTGACATCGCCGTCCACCCGTTCGATCA
>JANLWR010000552.1:0-2241 GCA_031364625.1 Deinococcales bacterium
CTCAAACCGAGTTTAAGCGATCAACATTTGAAGCACGCCACGATTGTCTGAGAATAACAATCACTCGAGCACCGAAACCACATCGAGAAGCCGAGGTTGATCTGAGGCTCGAGATTATTTAACCCAGGCTGTAATTGAGCCTTGCGCCAATCACCAAAAACCCAAGTTTGGCATAACAGGCTCGAGCGCCGTCTTCTTCGACCGAAAGCCAAACCGCTTGTGCGCCAGCGTCAAACCTTTCTACCACCAACGCGCTCGAGACACCGCCCGCCACCCCACGGCGACGCGCACCTGGGACGGTCGTCACGCCTTGCAACTCGGCTAGTTCAGTCCCCAGCATTGTTCCCACGCCAGCCGCTCGAGCCTCAAAAAACCCCAGTGCCGCACGCCGACCTTGACGAATCTGATTGTGCCAATCGGTGATTTGATCGCCCGTTGGTGGGTCGGTGCTGTAACCAAAACCTTGGGTTTGCGTCTCGAGGAATTTTTGAAAAAGAGAGTCAGCATCATTGGGTTCAAGAAATTGAACGCTCACACCTTCAGCCGCAAATGGTTGAAAGGTTTCTCGAGTCACCAGCATGATGTCCTGCGGTTCACCCTCAGACCGAAACCCGGCAGCTTCTAATGTCATTGCAAGCCCTTGCCAGTTTTCGGCGATAAACTCGAGCCGTGGGGTGCGTCCGTGGGCTTGAAAGGTTTCACAAAGTTCGCTAATCTCAGATTTGCTTGGGTCAAGTTTAAGCGGGGTTGCCCAATTCATTCCCGCAAAATCGTTGATGGGGTCAAGCAGCAATTTGAACGCACCAGTGTCAACCACCGTTCTGGTTGCCGCCGTTGCCAGCACATCGGCGCTACTGATGCGCTCGAGCCACACCGTGTTGTCTGGATTCATGCTTACTTTCCTTTAAATTTCGCGGCTCGTTTCTCGAGGAACGCACCCACACCTTCCGCAAAATCCGCACTTGCCCCCGCAATGTTCTGCAACTGCCCCTCATACTCGAGCGCCTCATCCAGGGTGTTTGAAAGGTTTTTGAGGAGTGCTCGTTTGGTCAGTCCAAATGTTTTGGTTGGTCCTTGCGCCAAATTCTCAGCAAAAGTTTTCACTCGAGCTTCAAATTCTTCGGCAGGATAGACCCGTTCGCACAAACCCATTTGCAGCGCGTCCTCAGCCACGACTTTCTCGGCATGAACCATCAGGTCAAAAGCGCGGTTGTAACCAACCAGGCGCGGCAAAAACCAGGTGCTGCCCGCGTCTGGAATCAGTGCAATTTTGGAAAAGGCTTGCATCATGTTGGCGGCGTCGCTCCACAACCGAATGTCACCCGCCAGCGCAATGCTCGCCCCAGCACCAGCCGCGACCCCGTTCACGGCGGTAATCACGGGTTTCTCGAGGTTGGTCATGCGGGTAATCACGGGTCTGAAGGTTTTGTCCAAATGCTCTTTCAGGTTTCCGTGAATTCCTTCCCGCAAATCTGCGCCAGAACAAAAACCGCGACCCGCACCCGTAATCACAACCACTCGAGCCTGCTCATCCTTTTCGGCGCTCGAGAGCGCAGACTGCATCGTCAGCAGCATCGCCTCATTTGCCGAATTCAGGCTTTCGGGACGGTTCATGGTGATGTAAAACACACCATTCTCGAGTTTGGTCAGCACAGTTTGGTCAGCCACTTGGGTCATAAAATGCTCGCTTTCTTTGATGCTCGAGTTTACCCTTACTTCTCAAACGATGGCTCGAGTTTACCCGTCGCGCAATTCCAAATAAATTCTTGGGTGATGTTGTTGCCGTGCGCGATTTGCACCGTGCGTTTTGGGCTTAAAGCAGGGCAGGTCAATTGCACCTGATTGTTCTGCACGGCATGACGCACTTCAGAACCATTAATCACTTCAATCACCAATAAGGTTTTGGTCGCGTTTGAAAATTTGATGGTCAAGGTTTGCGAGAAACTGGTTTGCACAATCACGTTCGCCTCGAGCGAAAAAGGCGATGTCCCAGGATAGTTTTTCGCCTCGAGTTTCCCAGCTTTGGCAACCCCAGACGTTTGCACGTATTTTGCCAGCAAAAAGTTCTTGCCCGAGCCTTTTTCGCGCCAACCGACATCAAATTTGGTGTTGATGGCAAAAGGTATTTTCATGACAAAACGCCCACCCGAATCTTGTGGAACGATTCCCAAATAATTGCGCCCAGAAAACACGGCAAGTTCTAAATTGGGCTTATTAACCCCGCGCAACTCGAGGTCATTG
>JANLWR010000614.1:0-17098 GCA_031364625.1 Deinococcales bacterium
GTGGTCTTTGATTGGCAAAAAAAGCTTGCTGGGGTCAGGATAAAACCAGGCTGCCTCGAGCACCGAGTGCTGCCCAACCCGAAGGTTGTAATAACTGGCAGCCCCCTTCCATTCGCAAAAAGACGAACCACCCGCCAACTCAAGATGAGCTGCTTTGATGTCGCCAAGCGGAATGTAATACACGGGCGGATGGCTGGTCTCGAGTATCCGAAACGCCCGAGTTGAATCCACAATTTTAACGCCCGCACAAATAATTTCGATGCGTTTTAAACTTGGCTCGAGCCTCGGCGGACGTGGGTAATCCCAGACTGATTCTTGATTGTCGGCTGGTTTGAATGGCACTGGACGGTTCATGCCGCCATTGTTGGCGTTTCGAGGATTTTAAGCTGTATCGTCAGCCACCGTTTACAATTGTCACCTCAAGTCTGAAATAGACTCGAGGTATGACTTTTTATACCTTAATCTCGAGCGGTGCAATTCGTGTGACTGGCACTGATCGGCTTGACTTTGTGCAAGGGCAGGTCGCGCAAAATATTAAGGCGCTGCCAATTCCTGGCGGGGCGCGTTCGATGATTCTGAACGTCAAGGGACAGATTGAGTTTGATGTCCGAATTTACCGCCGCAAAGAAGATATTTACCTTCAAACCGCGTCCAACTTAAGCGAAGCGGTCATGGCAAGACTCCAAAAGTATATTGTCTTTGATGATGTGAAACTCGAGAATGTCACAGATCAAATTCGGGTGTATCACGTTTCGGGCGAAGGAGCAGGGCGGTTTGTGACCGAATTGGGTTTTGTCTCGCAAGCTGGAAACGTGCAGTTGCTCGAGATGAGTGCTGGATTGTTGCTGGTTTCAATGTTGGATCGTGGGAATGGCATCGGCTTTGACTTGCATGTTCTAAGTCAAAACGCCACAACACTCGAGCAAGAATTTACGAAACATCAACCGAGTGAACTTTCAAGTTTTGAACTCGAGCAACTGCGCGTTGTTTCGGGCTTACCGAACGCACACGCCGACGGTTTTACCCACATGCTGCCCCAAGAATGCGGGCTGCTCGAGGGGGTCAGTTTTAAAAAAGGTTGTTATGTTGGGCAAGAAATCATGGCGCGACTCGAGGCGAGGGGTCACAGCCACAAAACCCTGGTACGGGTCAAACTCGAGCAAAAACTGGAAACTGGAACGACTGTAACGCTCGAGGGTCGTGAAGTTGGGCAATTGGGGCATGTTGTGCCGTTTGAGGCTGGATTTGTGGCGTTAGCGGTGATCCGAATTGATGCGCTCGAGAAACCGAACCTTGAAGCTGGCGGCTTGAAACTCGAAGTTTTGGGTTTGTAAATTCTGGTGATGGATGGACTTGAGGCTTCATGATTTAGAATGACCTTCACAACTTGGTCTGTTCATGCTAAACTCTTGGGGTGTTATTATGTTACTAGCAGAAATAATTTCAATCGGAACTGAACTCCTGATGGGCGAAATCGTTGACTCCAACGCCGCCTACCTCGCGCAAGAACTCAAAAATCGCGGGGTCTTTATTCAATGGAAAACCATTGTCGGCGACAACTTAGACCGTATCATCGAAGCGATCACCCGAGCCAGCAAACGCAGCGACATTGTCATTTTGGGCGGAGGACTCGGACCCACCGACGATGACCTGACCCGAGAGGGCATCGCCGCCGTGCTGGGCGAAACCCCAATCATTGACGAGGTTTACCTCGAGAAACTGAAAGCCTTTTTTACGGCAAGGGGACGCAGTTATCCCGAAAGCAACAACAAACAGGCTTGGGTCATCCCATCGGGCGAGACGCTTGAAAATCCTGTCGGCACCGCGCCAGGTTGGTTTGTACGGATTCCAAACTCGAGCACCGTGATCGTGGCCATGCCTGGACCACCCCGAGAGATGAAGAAGATGTGGGCGGAACAAGTCCTGCCGCGTTTAAACCTGCCCTCGAGCGGCTTTTACCACCGCACCTTTCGGACGTTTGCGATTGGTGAAAGCCACATCGCCGAACGCCTTGCCGCCCTGACCCAGAGCGCCAACCCAAGCGTTGCCACATACGCCAGGCGCGACGGGGTTCACGTGCGCGTTGCCGCCAGCGCCGCGACGCTTGAAGACGCCAAAACACTAGCACAACCGATTGAGGCAAAAGTTCAAGCCGCACTCGAGGGTCATATTTACGGTTACGACGACGAAAGCCTGGCGAAGATTGTCGGAGATTTGCTGGGAAGGCGCGGTGAAACCATCGCCACACTCGAGAGTCTGACTGGTGGCTTGTTGGCGGACGAACTGACCAATATTTCTGGCTCGAGCCGTTACGTGCAGGGCGGGGCGGTGACGTACTCGAACGAGGCAAAAATCAAAATGGGTGTGAAAGCAGAGACCATCGCCGAACACGGCGCGGTCAGCAGTGAAACCGCACTCGAGATGGCGATTGCCGCCAAAACGCAATTTGGTACAACTTGGGGGGTCAGCACCACAGGTGTCGCCGGTCCGGACCAAAGCGAAGGCAAACCCGTCGGCACATTATTTGTTGGTATCGCAGGACCAAACGGCGCTCAGGCTTACGCACTGCCCACCGCAGGAGATCGGCGCACGATCAAAGAACGGGCGGCTTTAAACGCCCTCGGGCAACTCTGGCGGCAACTAACCGAACAGGTGAGCGCATGAGCGACAAAAAACCTGAAACGCCAGCCGTCAAAACAAAACCTCGTCCGACCACACCGCACCTGCTCGAGCGCAGCGAGGCACGGAATTCAACACTGCTCGAGCGCAGCGAGGCACGGAATTCAACACTGTACAACCGTGGCAAAAAACCCAAACCAGGCGCGGCAAAACCCGAAACTCGAGAAACCACAACCGAGACGCCAGCAACCAAACCAAAATCGGCAAACGCACTGGCGCGAGACAAGAACAACGCCAAAAAAGGTCAACGCAACCAAAACCGTGTAAAACCAGAAAATTCTAAAACGCGAGCACGTGCAGGCGTGCCACAAGAACGCTATTTTTTTGGCGTGTTCGTGCCTAAAGAACTTCAATCAGCACTCGAAACCATGCAGAAAAAATTGGTGGGCAAATGGTGGAAAGCCACACCAGCAGATCAATTTCACGTTACGCTGTTGTACCTTGGCGGCGCAAACAAGAAAACCCTCGAGACTGCCAGTTTGGGAGCCAGTGCAATCAGCAAAAGCCTAACGCCATTTGCGGCAAAATTGCGCGGTACAGGTTTCTTCCCCAACGAAGGCGGACCTCGGGTGTGGTTTATCAAAGCCGAATCTGAGATTTTTACGACACTCCACGAAGCCTTGCGCGACAAACTCGAGGTTGTTCCTGACGAGAAATTTAAATCACATGTCACGCTTGCCCGCAAAAAAGGTGCTAGCCCAAGACCCGCCCCAATCGTGCTTGACCTGGAATGGCAAATCACAGAATTCGCACTGGTAAGGAGCGTCTTGTCAAAAGAAGGACCCAATTACAGCATTCTCGAGCGATTTACTTTAGGAGACAACACATGAACCTCGACTGACACGAATTTTCGCAAATATCACGCCCGCCAGACACCGCCCTCAAGAACAGGAGCAAGATCATGACCCCATCCAGAAAAAAAGACGCCTCACAACCGCAAGTCGAACAAGTTGAAGATACCGCCGCACGCAAAAAAGCCCTTGACGGTGCGATGAGCCAAATCGAAAAACAATTCGGAAAAGGCTCGATCATGAAACTCTCTGCCGACTCGAGACTCGACGTGCAAGTGATCCCAACGGGTTCGCTGTCGCTTGATTTGGCACTCGGCGTGGGCGGCATACCAAAAGGTCGCGTGATCGAAATTTACGGTCCAGAATCGGGCGGTAAAACCACACTGACGTTGCACATCATCGCGCAATGCCAAAAACAGGGCGGCACGGCAGCCTTCATCGACGCCGAACACGCGCTCGACCCCGTTTACGCCAAAGCCCTCGGCGTCAACATCGAAGAACTGCTGGTCTCACAACCCGACACGGGCGAACAAGCCCTCGAGATTGCCGAATTGCTGGTGCGCTCTGGCGCGGTGGACATTGTCGCAATCGACTCGGTGGCAGCACTAGTCCCTCGAGCCGAAATTGAGGGCGACATGGGCGATTCACTGCCCGGTTTGCAAGCAAGGTTGATGAGCCAAGCGCTCCGAAAACTGACCGCGATTCTCTCGAGAAGCAACTGCACCATGATCTTTATTAATCAAGTGCGCGAAAAAATTGGCGTGATGTACGGCAACCCAGAGACCACCACGGGCGGCAAGGCATTGAAATTTTACTCGAGCGTGCGGCTTGATATTCGGCGCATCGGGCAACCGATCAAAGTTGGCAACGATGCGGTCGGCAACACGGTCAAGATCAAAGTTGTCAAGAATAAAGTTGCACCACCATTCAAAGAGGTCGAAGTTCAAATTTTCTTCGGACGCGGCATCGACCAACTGAACGACGTGGTGAACCTGGCTGTGGGCTTGGACATTATCGAAAAAGCTGGCAGTTGGTTTTCTTACGGCGGCGAACGCATCGGACAGGGCAAGGAAAAAGTGGTCGAATTGCTGACCAACAACAAGGCGCTCGAGGAAGAAATTCGTGTGAAGGTTCACGAGGCGATTCGGGCGGGTAAAGCCGATAAGATTGTGGCAGTGGAAGCTCCAGAAGAAGAATAAATCTCGAGCATCCCTCTCATCCCCAACCCTTCTCTCCTCGGAGAGAAGGGAGTTTTATTCTCATGTTGTTTGGTCGTATTTTAGGCAGTTTTTGATGTCAACCACTTGAGAATATCTTCTTTTTGATTCTCGAGTTCGCAGTCTATTACGGCTTGAGCGGCAAGTTTTTTGAGGCGTCCGAGTTCTGACCCTTGTTTCAAATTGAAGGCTTGCATGATCTCGAGTCCTGAAAGCGCCAGTTGACGCTCGTCAAAAGTCGCAACACTGAGGTCAAAACTCTCGCAACGCTCGAGAATGCTTTCAACCCAAGCTCGAGGGTCAACACCAACTTCTGGTTTGTGGGCGATCATATCTGCTTCACGCACCTCGAGCGCAAAGCGCCAATCCTCACCCAGGGTATTCAGAAAGCGGCGTAAAGTTTTGCTGCTCGATTTTTTTGGTGGTCGCATGTGCTCAAACACGAGTTTGACCACAGAATGCAAAATTTCGTTCGAGCAACGCAAACGCTCGAGAATACTGCGGGTCATGTCCGCGCCAACGTCTTCATGACGGTAGTAATGCGCCACACCGTCAGAGCCGAACGATTGCGTTCTGGGTTTTCCAATGTCGTGAAACAACAATGCAACCCGAGCGTTCAAACTTGCGCCCCTGGAAACGGCGTAACGCACGGCTTCAAACATATGATTCTCGAGCGTGAGGTGATGGTACGGATTTTGTTGGTCGTAAGCGATGCAAGGCTTGTATTCGGGAATAATTCGCTCGAGCAAACCCGTGTCGCGCAAGAACTCGAGCGCCCGAAGCACACCATTTGACGATTTTGCCGCCAGCAAGCCGAACAATTCGGTTTGAATTCGCTCAAACGCAACGCTGGCGATCAAATCCGCACTGGCTCGAGCATCCACCATCAATTCTGGACTGGGCGTGAAATCGAGTTTTGCCAGAAATCGCGCCGCCCGAAGCATCCGAAGCGGGTCTTCCGCAAAACGATCCGAACCGTTGCCAACAGACCGCAACACTCGAGTCTCGAGATCAGACTGACCGCCAAACGGATCAATCAGCACACCATCCGAAACCCGCAACGCCATCGCATTGACCGTAAAATCGCGCCGTGCGAGATCATCCTCGAGTTTGAGGTTGGCATCGTGTGAAACCTCGAAATCACGGTGATGAACGCCCGTGCTGCGTTCGGTGCGCGGCAAGGCAACGTCTACGGTTTCATCCTCGAGTGTCACCTTTAAAACACCAAAACTTGCGCCCACAAGATCAACCCGTGCGAAGCGTTCGAGTGCGGCTTGCAACGCGCCAAGCTCGAGGTTTGTCACCAGAAAATCCTGGTCTTTGTTCTTGAGTCCCAAAAACCTGTCACGCACAGCACCCCCAACTTGGTACAACTCTCCCCCATTGCTGGTCACGGCTTCAAGAATTTTTTGTTCAATTTGGGTCATTTAAACCTCGTACAACGACAGCAGAAAAGCTTCGGCATAGCCCGAATCAAGTGTTTCAGACAAGACACTCGAACTTTCCGCAGCCCGTGCCTCCTCGAGTTTACGGTCAAGCGCTTCAACCAAAACCTCATACTCGAGCACACCCATTTTCGCGTCCATCATAAGTTCGGCAAAATCGCCAGTGTGCGGGTAAACAATACGCCCAAAACTGTGCAACAAACGAATTTCCTCGAGCACCCGCAAGCTGTGACTGAACGCTTTAAAATCCACGCCAACCTCGAGCGCCAATTTTGCCCGTTTGCCGTACCGCGCCTCGACCTCACGAAGCGGCGCAAGCGCCCAAGTGGTGCTGGCAGTGAAATCAAACATTTTCTCGAGCAGCACCAGTTGTTTGATGCCTTTAGAACCCTCCTGAACTCGAGCCATGCTTTCATCGGCAACTTGGGTCACGATCACATCGGCAACGTCAGCGATTAAACCTTTTGAAGCCTCGGTCAGAATCCGAATCGCGGTCTGAACCGCGTGAAGATGCTTACCTTTGGCGGTGTACTTGATTGCCTGGTTATAGGCAAAACCCATCATGCCAGACAGGTTTCTCGAGAGCAATTTTGTCGGCTCGAGCGCTTTGAGTCGCTCGAGAAACCCCGCATCTGTTCCCTCGAGTACCGCGTTTGGATTGGTGTAAGAAAACAACAAACTGACCGCGTTGATGTCGCCTTTGGTCAGTAACTTCAACCAAAATTGAACGCTCCAAACCGTGACATCGACATCTTCGCTCGAGTTTTTGGCGTTTGAATTGTTGGTGTTTCGTGAAAATTGCTGCGGTGCGTTTTGCAAGTACAGACTTTGAATTGAGGGCAAGAACAAGCCCTTCACGTCCAAATCGCTCTTGGGCGTGTTGCTGCCAAACAAGTGCGAGCCAGATTTGGCGAGGTAAACCAGTTTGTGAGGGAATACGTCAATCATAAAACACCTTCTCGAGCAGCACTCTACAAGCAAAAATTGATTTCAGGCTGCGTCAAACGGCTTATTGCAAACCCAGCAGCTCGAGTCCTGCAACCGCCCCAGCCCGAATTGAAGCATCTGCAAAGCTCGAGAGTGGCGTACTGATCGGGTTGAGTTCGATCAAAAACGCGCCACGGTTTTTGGCAATTCGTCCGAGGCTGGCGGCGGGTTCGACCACGCCACTTGTTCCGATCACCAGCGCAACCTCGCAAGTTTGAAAGGCGAGTTGTGCTTGCTCGAGTTCACGGCGCGGCAGTTGTTCACCAAACCAAACCACGTTTGGTCGCGCTCGAGCGCCACAAGTTGGGCAGTGTGGCGGGATTTCAAAACCTGGCTCAAGCGCAAACCTAGTCTGGCACGATTCGCAGCGTGCTTGCCTGATGTTGCCGTGCAATTCGACCATGCGCTCCGAACCTGCGCGAGCATGTAAACCGTCCACGTTTTGTGTGACCAACAAAAATTCTGGAGTGCGTTGCTCGAGTGCTGTCAGTTTTTCATGGGCTGCGTTGGGATTGGCGTTGGCGCACAATTCAAAGCGCCACGCGTACCAATCCCAGACCAGTTTCGCGTCTCGAGCATACGCGGTGGGGCTTGCCAGGTCTTCGGGGTTGTACTGCGCCCACAAGCCCGTCTGCGCGTCCCTGAAAGTTGGAATACCAGATTCGGCACTGATGCCCGCCCCCGTCAAAACCGCGACTCGAGAAGCCGTATGAAGGCGTTCTATGGCTGTACTGAGACTCAATTCAACCCTCGAGTTTGGCAGGGGTTTTGGGCTTTTCTGGAATTAAAAAACTCGAGATTAAAAGCAGAATCACGCCGCAGACCACGCCCGTATCGGCAATGTTAAAAATTGGAAATTGTTCACCGCGACGAATCAAACCGTAGACCGCACTGAGCCAATGACTCCAGAGCATGTCCACGACCTCGCCACGCAACACGCCGTCGATGGCATTACCGAAAGCACCGCCGACAATTAAGCTGTAAGCGATCATCTGAATTTTCGGCAGTTTGGGTTGACGCACCACCCAGTACAAAATGCCCGCACCGACCACAAAACGCAAAACCACCAGAATTGGGGTTGCGCCCGAGAATAAACTCCAAGCCGCACCCTTGTTGGTCGTGTGCAACAACGACAAAAAACCTGGAATGGTATGAACCGCACCCGAAAAATCATCGATGTTTGGGATGCTCATTACAACCCAAGCTTTAAGCCATTGATCGAGCGCCACCCAGACCGCCACAATTAGAAAAGGAATAAACTGCATGAGCACCAGTATACGACTTGGGATGAGAGGGATTTTTAGAACTCGAGAATCCGCCGCCAACCGTCATGGCTGGCAATTTTGCGTTTCACCTAAGGAATTGGTACGAAATTAAATCCGCAAAAGGGTGATGACAAGCATCACCCCTACGCAAAAAACGTTGTCCTGTAGGGGTGAACCTTGTGTTCACCCTTCCCGCGAAATCGGGAAGTTATTAAATCCCAGTTCCTAAGCTCGAGCGGCAAGCGCCGCACCGATCACACCAGCGTCCGAACCCAAGACGGCTTTTTTGATGATGACTTTGCCAAAACCTTTGGTCGAATCATCGGCGGCGGCTTGCACTTTTTCCAGGTAAAACGCGCCAACTTCGCTGACGCCACCACCCAGCACGAACAATTCGGGGTCAATGATTTTTTGCATGTCGGCAATGGCGACGCCCAAATAATACGCGGCTTGATCGACAATTTTTAAGGCTTTCCAGTCACCAGCTTGGGCGAGCGCGAACAACTCGCGGGTGTCCATCGGACGGGCGAAAGCATACGTGGCATCTCGAGCCAGCGCTGTTCCGCTAGCCACAGCCTCGAGCGCTCCAGCCACGCCACTGCCTGCAACCACGCCACCTGGCAGGGCAACGATATGCCCGACCTCGCCAGCCACACCGTTCGCGCCGCGCCAAACACGGTCATGAATCACGATGCCACCACCAATACCGGTCGAGATGGTCAGGAAAATACTCGAGCTAGAACCCCTCGCCGCACCGAGCACATGCTCGGCAAGTCCGGCGGCGTTGGCGTCGTTCTCGAGTTCGACGTGACGCCCAAAACCAGCGGACAGCGAAGCGGTCACGGGTGCGTTGTCAAAACCAGGAATGTTCGGCGCGAAAATCACCTCGCCTTTTTTAAAATCGATTGGTCCAGGCACGCCCACGCCAATGCCATCCACGCCACCAACGGCGTCGATCACTTCTTGACCGGCTGCGATCATGGCAGCAAACACGCTTTCGTAACCATCTCGAGGGGTGGGAATGATGCGTTTTTCGATGATGCCGCCGTTGTTCGTGCCAGAAGTTTGCAATGCGACGTTAGACGCGCCAATTCTGATTGCCGCAACAGCAATTTTCGTGCCGCCCAAATCGAGTCCAAGGAGTGTCTGAGTCATTAAGCATCAGATTAACAAGTTTTTGGTCAAAATGTGACACTCAACCCCATACAAGTGCGTGTCTGACTCGAGGTTTATGATCGTTTTAAGCTCGAGTGAGCGTTGAACGTCCTGGCAAACGACTAAACACGATTGCCGCCAAGATCATTGTTGCGCCGAGCGCAAGGCTGGCGATGATGACGTTGTTGCTGGATTGCGCCACGTAAATCCCGCCGAATGCCCAGAGCAAGACCATGTTGTAACCAACGTCGTGTTTGTTAAGACTGAATGCCGCGCCAAAACCTGCCGCGATCAAGACCAGAATTGCCGCCCAAGTTGCGCCTGAGATGCCAAAACCGTTCCAGTTTAGGTTTAAAAAAAGTGACACGGCATTTGCCACAGTTGCTACGGTAATCCAACCCAAGTATAAACTGAACGGCAAACGCACCAAGAAGCGGTCTGCATTGTTCAGGTCTGGTGCGACCCCAATCTCGAGCCTGTTGTACGCCAGAATCAAACTCGAGAGCAGTCCAAGCATCAAAACCATGCTGAGCGGCACGATCAAACCGTGCCAAGCGATAATCCAAACGCCGTTGAACAAACACGCGGCAACAAACGGGTAACGCACCGCCCGAATTCTGGGATTGTTCGCCTGGGCTGGCAGCGCTTGGTAGACGGTAAAAGCGAGTTGTGAAAGGTACAGGACGCTCCAAATTGAGAACACATAACCCGCAGGCGTGAAAAAGCTCGGGAACGAATCCGATATTTCTTTGGTGCTGCGTCCAAACAACGGCAGCGCTACCGCGAGGGTGTTCATGACCAAGGTGAACACAAACGCAACGATCACAGCAATTTGAGCCAGGGTGTCACTCGAGTTTTTGGGGGAGGTGTTCATGACTCGAGTCTAGACGGATTGAAGCCAAATTCCATCGACCCAGCACACAATATGCTCGAGAAAAACCCACACCTTGGGAGGGTAAATCTCACAACAAAGTCTGCTCTAAACAAGAGTAATTTCACTTTTTCTTTTTTTTCTGATCCCCAAAGTGCTCTTGCAACCAGCTAAGAGCATGTTTCAGACCCTCGAGTAGCTCATCCGGTTCAATGTCAGATTGATCGGTTTTGGCGTACATTCGCAACAAGAAAGAACGTCTTTGGTTTGGAGCATGGAGCGCAATAATTCTGAATGCTCCTTGCGCAGCACGTTTGTTACTCGAATCTTTGCATCTGATTTTGAATACCGTCAGACCCTCATATTCGATGAGTTTAGCGTATTCAAGATATCCTTTTGTACGCCGACTGTACTGCAAGGCGCTTACCATATCACCACGCGGCGCTGGATGCTCTTTGAATATGTTAAGAGCTTCCAGCAAATCATCACGCAGTTTTTCAGGGTCTCGATCCATCTTTAAGCGTTCAAAATCCTCTTTGAACGCATCACAAAATGGTGTAACAAACTCAGTTAAAGCCAAGGGCTTGCTCCAACGAAACCAATTTTATTGCTTTTTTAGGTTCAGAACCAATCCGAGCTATCTTGGCAAGCACTGCCTGAACTTCTGTATACCCTCGCCCCTTTTGAAATCGTTCAACCTGGTAGGCATCGTCATATTCCAAAGAAGCTTTCACAAACTCTAAAGTGATTTCTTGTAACCCTTTAAATAACTTCTTTTCGTGATGGGTCACATATAAAGAAGCTGTTTTCTCGAGATAGACGGGTAGAAAATTTCGTAGGAGACAAGTAGCTTCAATAATCATGTCAAAAAACGGTGCATCAGTTTGAGTCCATGAAATACCACGTACAACGTTATCTTTTAGGTATTCTGTCAAGCGACGCAACGTCATTGTTAGGTTTCGGGTTATTTCAACAACTTCTCGGTGTTTTTCTTTTTTCTCACGGTACTTTCGTTGCTCTTGCAAAACTTGCTCGAGTTGTGGAACAAAAGCCTGTGAGCGCGTGGCAAAAACCATCGCTTGCTCATGTTCAGTAAAATCTTCGTAAAACATAGAATTCCTCTTTGCACTACTCTGTATGCGGCTTGAGTCCGAATAGCAAGTCAGTGTACCTCAAGATTCCATTCGCACACTGGTATCCATACCATACTCAGTTTCAATGTCGCCTTAATTAAATCTATAACAACCCCACCTCGAGTCTCGAGATGGGGGTTCGCTAACCGCTAATTGCTATCTGCTAATCGCTTCTTTTACGCGAAATCCTGCATCAGTTCCTCGAGACTCTCACGGCTTGGACGCAACAAGCTTTCTGGCAGGTGCGCAATGGCAATCTCGTGAACATCTTCGGTGTCAATGATGGTTTCCCTGGATTCGTTGATGTAGACAATGCCCGTGACCAGTTCGCCGCTGCGCTGTGCATCCTCGAGCAACTTTAAGGCGCTGATTTTGCTGGTTGGGTCGTGGTCTTTGCTGAGCTTGCGCAGTTGCACGGCTGGACCGTCGTGCAGTTTGATGCTGACGACTTCACCTGGGGCGTAATCGACGACAATCTCGGCAAATTCTGGCACAAAGTTGATCTCGTGAATCGCCACTTCGTGCTCTTTGCCGTAAGCATAAGATTTGGTGCTCTCGTCCGCGTTATTGAAGGTCACGCAAGGGCTGATGATGTCAAGGACTGCGACACCCTTGAAGCTCATGGCGGCTTTGAGGAGTTCGGTGACTTGTTTGGCATCGCCCGCGAAGCTGCGTGCCACAAATCCTGCGCCCGCCAGAATCGCTTCGGCGCACAGGTCGAGCGGTGGAAGTTCGTTCGTGCCAGCGTACTTCAGGGTTTGACCCTCGTCGGCGGTGGCGCTGAACTGCCCTTTGGTCAAGCCGTAAACGCCGTTGTTTTCGACAATGTAAACCATTGGCACGTTGCGGCGCACCAAGTGTTTGAACTGCCCAAAACCGATGCTGCCCGTGTCACCGTCACCAGAAACGCCGATTGCCATTTGATGGCGGTTGGCGAGCATCGCGCCCGTCGCCACGCTTGGCATCCGTCCGTGAACGGTGTTGATGCCGTGCGCACCGTTTAAAAAGTAGGCAGGCGACTTGCTCGAGCAACCAATGCCCGACAATTTGATGACCTCGTGCGGTTTGATGCCGAGTTGGTATGCCGCATCAATGATTCGCGCCGAGATTGAATCGTGACCGCAACCTGGGCAGAGGGTGCTGGGCAAACCTTTGTAATCGGATTTCTCGAGACCGATGCTGTTACGGTTTTCTAGAACAGCAGTCATAATTTCACTCCTAACGTCGTAAGCATTATTTTACTCCTTTGGTGACTCGAGCCGCCACAAACGCGCCCGTGAGGGGCAAGCCGTCGCAGTGGGCGATGCTGCGGATTTTGGTGGCAAATTCTGGGTATTCGGTGCGCAGCAAAATCGCCAGTTGACCGTGTTGATTTAATTCAACGACTTGAACTTGTTCGTGCGCCTCAATGAAATCACGGATTTCGGCTGCAAATGGCAAGGCGCGAACGCGCATGTAATCAACATCCAAACCGTCGTCTTTCAGCATCGCTCGAGCTTCGACCATCGCTGGGTCTGAACTGCAGAACCCAACGATACCGACTTTGTTGCCAGTGCCCTGAATCACAGGCTTTGGCAGGATGGTGCGGGCGTACTCGTGCTTGCGGTCGAGACGCTCGAGGTTCTTCATCCAGTCGTCAGGGCGTTCACTGTAGGTTGCCATGTCGGTGTGACCCGTGCCACGGGTGAAGTAGGCTGCGCCCATCGCGTCCGTGCCTGGATAGGTGCGAGGTCCGACGCCAGTGCCGTCTTCGTCTTTGTAACGGGCGAATTGGTTGCCCAAGGCTTTGACATCTTCGGCAGACAAGACCTTACCGCGTTGGATTGGTTGGTTCGGGTAATCGAATTTTTCGGTCATCCAGAGGTTCATGCCCAAATCGAGGTCGGACATGACAAAGATCGGTTGTTGCAAGATTTCGGCAAAATCGAGGGATGTCCAACCGAACTCGAAGCATTCCTTGACCGTTCCTGGCAGCATCAAGACGTGCTTGGTATCGCCGTGCGAAAGGTAATAGGTTGAGAGCAAATCGCCCTGCGAAACTCGAGTTGGCAGCCCCGTGCTCGGACCCATGCGTTGCACGTTCCAGATCACGGCTGGAATTTCGGCAAAATAACCGTAACCCGCGAATTCGCCCATTAACGAAATACCGGGACCCGAGGTGCTGGTGACGGCTCGAGCACCGCCCCAACCCGCGCCGAGCAACATGCCAATGGCGGCAAGTTCGTCTTCGGCTTGGACAATCGCAAAGGTGGCTTTGCCCGTGGCTTTGTCGGTGCGCAATTTGGGCAGGTATTCGGTCATGGCGTCGGCGAGGCTGGTGGCAGGCGTGATCGGATACCAGGCAAGCACACCCACGCCGCCGTACACCGCGCCGATACCGCCGGCGGTGTTGCCGTCAATCAAGATCATGCCCTCGGTTTTGTTCATGCGCTCAACCTTGTACGGGTCGGCTTTGGTCAGGTTTTGCTGGCAGTGCTCGAAGGCAGATTTGGCGATGTTCAAGTTGGAGTCCACAACTTTTTGCTTGCCGCCAAACATTTTAAGAAGGTACGCGTTGATGGCTTCCATCTCGAGTCCGATCAATTGCGCGAGCGCCCCGACGTAAACCATGTTGATCATGCGGTCACGGAATTTTGGGTCAACCGCGTGCTGTTTCATGATCGCGTTGGCTGGCAGGCTGTAATAGGTGACATCATTACGGTTTTGCTCGAGCTTGAGGTGGTCTGGGTAGAGAATCACGCCGCCGGCTGGGAGTTCTGCCAAATCGGCTTGAATGGTTTTGGCGTTGAATGCCACGAGAATCTCTGAGCGTTCGCGCCGGGCGGTGAAACCATCCTTGCTTGCCCGAATCAAATACCAGGTTGGCAAGCCCTTGATATTCGACGGGAACAAGTTTTTCGCGTTCACCGGAATGCCCATGCGAAACAGCGCATTGACAATCGTGGCGTTCGCCGTCTGTGAACCCGAACCGTTCACGGTGGCAACGTTGATCGTGAAATCATTGATCACCAGAGGACTTGTATTTGTGGGTCGTTCAGCCAATTGAGTCATTAAAACCCTCTTTCAACGCGGGGAGCGCTCTTTCTCGTGCGACGGCGCACCAGCAATCCCGCAAAACTTCTGCTCGAGCTTCAAAACTCGAGGCACAAACCTAAACAGTTTAGCAAGTTCTGACGGGATTGAAAGGCATTTGAGCGCACCGTTTCCCATGAAGTGACAGAATTGCGCCTCAGCACGACTTGGGCTTGAGTTCGTCATTGGACTGCGAGTTGCTGAATTCCCAATCAAAACTTCATTTTGACCAATCAAACTCCTCAAAACCTTAAATTTTTCGAGCTTTTAGGTGCAACATCCAAACTTGAGGCACAAACGTATGAATTCTTAAGGGCAGAGGCTCGAGGTGGGTTGCCGTTCAATTTGACCTCCGTTGACGCACGGGGGCTTTGTGGGTTTTAAAGCTTTGCTGATCAGTGTTTTTGCAAAAGTAACGTTTTCGTAAGAATTGAATGTGTATTCTCCAGACATGATGCTTCCGCTGCCAGTCCAACCCAACCTTGTTTGGAAGGATTTTAATCCCTACAAACGCTTTTTGCTTGGGCTGAGCCTTTGCATCGGTTTTAGCGTTCTCATGATTGTCTTGGTGGTCAATAGCCTGATCGGGCGTTTTTTGATCTCGAGCACCGCCCAAGTGACCGAGGACGCGATTGTGCGCCATGTGCGTTTGATCCTGCCGAACATTTTTGATGTGTCATTGGCGGCGGTCAGCGATGCCCCAACCATGCACGACATGAGCAACATGGTTGATCCGTACACTGGTCAGAGCATAGGCGCAATGACCGAAGATTCGATGAATTTGACCGTGCGCTTGCATTTAAATCTGTACAACATCACCGACGCCACGTTTTTTGCGCCAAACGGTAAAATCGCTTTCGCTTACAAACGCGAACGCATCGGGCAGAGCGCCAACGCGCTCGAGAAAATTCAGCTCTCCGAACTCGAGCAATCTGGACCGAGCCTGAAGGCTGCGAATCAAAAAATTCAGGTTTGGTTGCCGGTGCGTAAAAGCCAGAACGACCCAAGTCTGATCGGTTTTGTCTCCCTCGAGCGCGACATGCGTAGCGAATGGGCGCAGGTGCGTCAAATCGAGTGGAGCGTGGCAGGTGTTGGGCTGATTGCCGGACTGGGTTTGTTCTTTGTTTTAAAGCGCGTGTTCGTCAGTTCGACCACCGAAATTGCCAGCAAAAACACCGCCTTAACGGGCTTAACCGAAGAACTCGAGGCGTCTTACAACAGTTTGTTGCGGGCGTTATCGAGCGCGATGGACTCCAGAGATCATGAAACCGCCGATCACACCAACCGGGTCACACGATACGCGATACGCCTCGGGCAAGAAATGAACCTCTCTAACGAGCAATTGCTTGATCTCGAGCGCGGGGCATTGCTGCACGACATTGGAAAGATCGGTGTTCCTGACGGAATATTGCTGAAACCTGGTCGTCTGGACGCGAATGAAATGCGCCTGATGCGAGCGCACGTCGAACACGGCGACGCGATGCTGCGCGAGATTTCGTTTCTGGGTGCGGCACGTTTTGTGGTTCGGCATCACCATGAACGTTTTGACGGGCGCGGTTATCCTGCCAGTCTGGCTGGAAACGAAATCCCGATGCTGGCTCGAATCTTTAGCCTGTGTGACACTTACGACGCGATCACCTCGCAGCGACCCTACAAAAAAGCCCGCAGCGACAACGAAGCCCGCGAAATTATTCACCGCGAAAGTGGTCAACAATTCGACCCAGAGGTGGTCGCCGCCTTCGACCGCATTGGCAGCCTCGAGTGGCAAGTCATTGGACAAACCAGCGATTTGGACTTGGGTCAAACCGAAATTTATCAAAGTATTTACAGCAAGCAAAGCGCTCTGGCTCGAGCCAAAACCCCTGGTTTTCAAAAGAATTCTTCAGTCATGGAGGCACAATGAACCTGAACCGTGTAAACCTGAACCGCAGACATTTCATGCAATTGCTGGCGCTGGGCGGCGCAAACCTTGGGTTCATCAACCCGAACGTCCTAGCCGCCAATGAAACCGATCTCGAGATTGTCAGTTTGGCAATCGTTGCCGAACAGCTCGCGGTTGAAGCCTACACCAAAGCGGTTGCCTCCAAGCAATTTACTGGCATTTTGGGATCGTATTTTCGAGCCGCACTGCGCCAAGAGGAGGAGCACTTGAAGGCATTGAGTAAAATCGCCAAAAGCTTGGGTGGCAGCGTTCCAGATTCCAACTTTGTTTTTGAAGCGGGGGTTTTTGAAAGTCCAATCGAAATGCTGCGCCTGATGAACGCGCTCGAGGATGCCTTTGTCGGGGCGTACTTGGGAGCATTGCCGCTAATCAAAGACAAAAATATTCTTTCGGCAGCAGGCGCAATTTTGGGCGTCGAAGCTGGACACCGCGTGATCTTGCGCGAAGCGAGACTCAATTTCCGTGATCCTGGCATCACGGGCGCTCGAGTTCCCAACAACCGCACGTATGAAAGTGCTTTAACGCCCACCGAGGCGGCGGC
>JANLWR010000638.1:0-4556 GCA_031364625.1 Deinococcales bacterium
GTCAAACAGCTTGCGACCGCCAAGACCCTTGGTCTGAAGAAAATCGGTGATACCGTCGAAATCGGCGAAACCGACTCTGTAAAAGGTCAAGTGGATAAACTGAAATTTCTGCTCGAGGTCGTTGAGGAGGCAAAATCATGAAGCTCAACGAACTCAAACCAGCCCCAGGTTCACGCAAACGCAAAAAGCGCGTCGGTCGTGGTCCAGGCGGTACGGACAAAACCTCCGGTCGCGGTCACAAAGGTCAAGCCAGCCGTTCAGGCTCGAGCCTTGCGCCGTCGGGCAGCTACAAATCCGAGGGTGGTCAAACCCCAATGATCCGCCGCTTGCCAAAACGCGGTTTTAACAACCCGTTCAAGCAAGAATTTCACTTGGTCAACCTTTCAGACCTCGAGCAATTTGGCACGGATGCTGTTAATGCCGAAAGCTTGGTTGCCAAGCGCGTCATCAAAAAAGTGCATCATCCAATCAAGCTCTTGGCTCGAGGTGAGGTCAAAGGTGCAGTCAACGTGACTGTCCACGCCGCATCCGAAGCCGCAGTTAAAGCCGTTCAAGCCGCCGGTGGCACAATCACCGTGCTCGGTTACAAAAGGGTCAGCGCCGAAACCGCTGAGGTGGCGTAATGCTTCGTGCTTTCCGCGATGCGTTCCAAATCCCGGAATTGCGCGGGAAGTTCATTGTCACGCTGATTTTGCTGGCTATTTATCGTTTGGGGTCGGCACTGCCGACCCCAGGCGTGAATGCTTCAGAACTTTCAGATAAACTTAATTCTGGTGGTGCTGGTGGCGTTCTCAATACCCTTGGCTTGATCTCTGGTGGAAGCCTTTCTACCTTTAGCATCTTTGCCCTTGGTGTGCTGCCATACATTACCGCCAGCATCGTCATGCAAATCCTGACCACCGCCGTTCCTGCGCTCGAGAAACTCCAAAAAGAGGGTCAAGAGGGCAGCCGCAGAATCAACCAATACACGCGATATGCCGCGATTGGTCTGGGTGCAGTTCAGGCGTTGTTCTTTGCGACACTTATTCTCAACCAAGGCGTCTTGCGTCCAGGTTGGGGCAGCAACTTGCCATTGTTTTACCTGACCGTGGTGGCAACTCAGGTTGCTGGTGTTGCTTTTACCATGTGGTTGGGCGAACGCATCACCGAATACGGCATTGGCAACGGCGCGAGCTTGATTATCTTTGCTGGTATCGTCACGCGTTTCCCAACCGAAATCGCCCAAACCTTGACCCTGATGAACACGGGTCAAGTTCAGTTGCTGCAAGTTCTAGGCTTTTTCTTGATGGTGATTGCCGTGATTGCTGGCATCGTGCTGATTCAACAGGGCGAGCGCCGAATTCCTGTACAATACGCACGCAAGGTTGTGGGCAAAAGCGTCACGGGTGGTCAAGCCAGTTATATCCCAATGAAAATCAACACCGCAGGCGTGATTCCAATCATTTTCTCTGGTGCGATTTTGCAACTCTTGCAACTCTTGCCGCAAGCCTTTCCAACGTCGGAATTTGTTCGAGTGCTCTCGAATACCCTCAGCACACGTACTTGGTCGGGTTTGTTGGTTGAAGTGCTGTTTATCATTGGCTTCACTTACTTTTACACCATCATCAATTTTGATCCCAAACGCATTGCCGAGAATTTACGCGAATACGGCGGATTTATTCCAGGTGTGCGCCCAGGTCAAGCCACCCAAGACCACTTGGATCGCATCAGCACCCGCATTACGTTTTGGGGTGCAATGTTCCTTGGGGCGCTCGCCATTATTCCAAGCATCGTGCAAAATTTCACTGGCGTCACGACCTTCCCGTTGGCGGGCACAACCCTGCTGATCGTGGTCGGTGTGGCACTCGACACCTTGCGTCAAATCGAATCACAACTTTCCTTACGCAATTACGACGGCTTTATCAAAAAAGGTCGAATTCGCGGACGTACCCCTGTGGATGGTCCCGTTTCGTGAAGCTCGAGGTTTTAAACGCTTTAAACTTGCTGCTCGAGGTTTTTGCTCGAGCAGCGTATTTGCCTGAGTTGATGTCATTTTCTCGGAGTGTTCAATGAGCAAAGTTGTGATTTTTTTAGGTCCTGCTGGGGCTGGCAAAGGCACTCAAGCCAAACGGCTCGCCAAAGAACTGAACATGGTTCAACTCTCAACGGGTGACATGTTGCGCGACCACATGGCAAGGGGAACTGAACTGGGTCAGCGAATTCAAGCCATTCAGAACTCTGGACAACTGGTTTCCGACGACATTGTGGTGGCTTTAATCCGCGATAAGCTTTCCGTTATGGACGATGTACGCGTCATTTTTGACGGTTTTCCAAGGACGATTGCCCAAGCCCAAGCGCTAGACATGCTGCTCGAGGAATTGAGTGCGCCAATCTCGAGTGTGCCTGTTTTGGACGTACCCGAAGATATTTTGCGGATACGTTTAACAAAGCGTGCCGAGGTCGAAAAACGTGCCGACGACACGCCCGAAGGCATCGAAAAGCGGCTCGAGTTGTACCGCAAGGAAACCTCGGCATTGATTCCGTACTACGAACCTCGAGGTCATCTGCACCGCATTGACGGTCTGGGCGCACCCGAGGAAGTCTACGCCCGTTTGAAAGCCGTGATCTGACTTGATTCTGAAACGCCCCAATGAACTCGAGATCATGCACGAAGCTGGGAACTTGCTGTACCAGGTTCATGACTTGGTGGGTAGGGAAGTCGCCCCTGGGGTCACGACCAAGCACTTGAATGAGATTGCCCAAGATGCTATACTTAAATTTGGTGCTCGTCCGGCGTTCCTGGGATACCACGGATTTCCTGCGACCATCAACGCATCAATCAATGAAGTAATCGTTCACGGCATTCCTGGCGCGAGAAAACTCGTCGCCGGTGACATCATCTCAATCGATATCGGTTTAATTTTCAAAGGGTTTGTGGCAGATTCTGCCCGAACGTATCCAGTGGGGGAGATCAGCACCAAAGCCAGAAAATTGCTCGAGGTTACAGATGCCGCCCTTTGGGCGGGTATTCGTGCGTGTAAGGCTTACGGCAGACTCGGCGATGTCAGCAACGCCATTCAGCGGACAGTCGAAAAAGCAGGATTTAGTGTGGTGCGCGAATTTGTTGGACACGGCGTTGGACGAAAAATGCACGAAGAACCTCAAGTGCCAAACTGGGGAAATGCAGGCAAGGGCGCGGTGTTAAAACCAGGTTTGACCATCGCCATCGAACCGATGGTGACCATTAACAAGACCAAAGTGACGGTGCTGGACGACGGCTGGACAGCCATTACCGATGATCGCAGCCTCAGCGCCCAGATAGAGCACACCGTAGCCATTACCACCAACGGACCTCGAGTTCTCACCCTTCCCAAAGGAATGCTTTACGGTCCAGTTTACAAGCCCCAAGAGTTAGCCGCAGTTTAAAGCTCGAGTTTAAATTTAGAAATCATTTTTCATTCGGTCACACAGAATTCTCAGCAGTAAAAGCACCCCACGTTGAACCCCGCCAGACGGGGCAACAGACCCCAACAGGCGTGGGCGACACGGAGGGTTAATGGCGAAAAAAGAGAAGAAAGTTGATGCAGTCCGCACCGAAGGAGTCATCCTCGAGGCGCTTCCCAACACCACGTTCACCGTAAAACTCGACTCGGGTCACGAATTACTGGCATACGTTTCTGGAAAGATGCGAATGAACTACATCCGCATTCTGCCAGGCGACCGTGTTGTGCTCGAGATCACGCCTTACGACACGACCCGCGCAAGAATCGTTTACAGAAAATAATTGATGTTGCTCGAGGGTGAACACAAGGTTCACCCCTACATGCCCTAAACACGAACGTTCGAGATTTTAGATTCACCGCACCACCCAAATTTATCCACAAAGACAGTTCAGCTCCATCGAACCGTCGAGCGCTGCTACGAGACAAAAGCTCGAGAAACTCGAGAACACTCCCTGCGGCGCGAAGGAGGAACAAGTGAAAGTTAGGTCCAGCGTCAAGAAGATTTGCGACAACTGTAAAGTAGTTCGTCGCCACGGCAAGGTTTTTGTCATTTGCAAAGACCCCAACCATAAGCAAAGGCAGGGTTAATCATGGCGCGTATTGCCGGTGTTGATTTGCCCCGCGAGAAGCGCGTAGAAATTGCGCTGAATTATATTTTCGGTGTTGGTCCGACCCGTTCCAAAGAAATTTTGGCAGCGACGGGCATCAACCCCGATACTCGAGTCAAGAATTTGACCGAATCGGAGCAAACCAAGCTTCGTGATGCCGTCGAAAAGACCTACAAGGTCGAAGGCGACTTGCGTTCGGAAATTGGTCAGAACATCAAGCGCTTGATGGACATTGGTTCGTACCGTGGTTTGCGTCACCGTAAATCCTTGCCAACCCGTGGTCAACGCACCCGCACCAATTCTCGTACCCGAAAAGGTCCGAAGAAGACGGTGGCTGGTAAGAAGAAGGCGGCGAGGAAGTAATGGCGAAACCAGTCAAAGGCAAAGCGAGCAAGCCCAAGCGTCGCAATATTGGTTCTGGTAAGGCGTACATCTCTGCCAGTTACAACAACACGATTGTCACGAT